>QNAY01000213.1 GCA_003645605.1 Thermodesulfobacteriota bacterium | reverse complement strand
TACCCTTTTTACCCTTGTTAAACCGTTGATATATTAGCAATGTTTTGCGTAACTGGCTGATTTTATTCACCACATTGATTCCGGTTGACGGGTTTGGGCATCACACAAATTACGGTTGAGCCGGATTTTAGCGTGGAGACCGGCCTTGTCCAATATTGCAAGTATGGCATTCTCTGAGGAAATGTCGGCCTCCGTGACCAGATCTATATCACCTTTCTGGCGTATCTGGTGAGGTTTGCCGTATAATTCCCTTATGATTTTTCCGGCCCTTAGTGCGGCTTTCGCTGCTATTTCCAAAATGTTCGCCAATTTCGGGCTGCAGCCTGCAATGCAGTTTTCAATTCTTTTCATATGTCTTCTTCCAATGAGACTGGATGCCCCAGGGACCATTATCTCAACCCCAAGCGCCTCGTTCCGTTGGTTGTTATCGAGGTTGTTTTTCAGTAATGCGGAAAAAATGCCATGCCAGGAGAACTCCGCCAACGGTTATGGCGGAATCCGCGATGTTAAAAGCCGGCCAGTGATATGAACCCACATAGAAATCCAAAAAGTCAATAACAGATCTATAGCGGATTCTGTCTATCAGGTTTCCTAATGCTCCGCCAAATACCAGAGAGGTCCCCCATAAAAGCGGATAGCTGCGACTGTGCGAACTGCGATAAAGATAAATGAGGCCGCCGAGGGCGACTACGCTTATTACCTGAAAAAAAATGTGACGCCACTTATCCGCCCCTGCCATAAATCCAAAGGCAGCCCCTGTGTTGGTTATGTAAGTAATATTAAAAAATCCCTGCCAAACAGGCAGTACTTCATAAAGATTGAGGTTAGAGATTACCATGGCCTTGGTAACCTGATCTGCGAGTACAACCAGGAAAGCCACGAGCAAAAAGGGTTTTATGGAAAAGGAAGTAGATAAGTTCATAGTATAATGCCTGAACGAAAACCCCTCTTTTTGTCATTTCGACCGTAGGGAGAAATCTTTAATGCCTGTATTTTCAGTACGATAAGATTTCTCGCGTTGCTCGAAATGACAGTTTTGGTTAGTTTTCGTTCAGACACTAGTATAAATCTTTCCATTTTTCAGAGTCCCTCCGTATAAGTTAGTGCTGATGATTAAATACGGACAATTTAGAAATTGAAGGTGCTTATTGATTTTAATCCTTCAATTCCTCAATCCTCAATTTTATTTAATGGGTTTTCCTGATTTTTATCGCATTTAAGATCTTTGTAAAGTTCGCTGTTCGCCGGAAGCAGCTTCATGGCCTTGTCCTTGTGATATTGGGCAGATTGCTGATTTCCTATAGCTTTATAGTGACGGTAGAAATAGTAGTGGGCATCACCCTGTTTTTCGAGAGCAGCGAAACACCTTCCCAACTGTAAGTAAATACTTGGAGGATCAGGCCAGGATTGTTTCAGGATTTTAAGTATGGGAAGGGCTTCAGCCGGTTTTCCCTGCTCAAGATACGCCCTGGCCAGAAAGAACTTGGCGGTTGAATCTCCAGGATGTCTTTTGCTGTAAGGCCCTATGATCGAGATGGCCTTTTGATATCTTCCCGCTGTAAAGCAGGCCCTTCCCTGATCCACCTCAAACTCAGGCCTTTCCGGGGTCGAAGATACAAGATTATCATAAGTTTTCAGGGCCTTATCGTATTCCCGGGCGGCAAGAAACGACAGGGCAAGTCCATAGAGGAGAAATATATCATCCGGAGTGATATTGAGCTCCTGTTTGTAGTATTTCATCATGACCATCGGATCATGAGTTAAGACCTTCGCTTTCACCTGTATCTTTCTCAGCCTGAATAGATCCTCTGGGAACTTTTGTACGCATTGTTCCCTGTTCCAGAGATCCTCCAGATAGGTTGTTCTCACGCTGTCTACCGGGTGGGTGGAGAGGTAATTAGGTATGGCGCTCGTCCCGAGCCAGCGATATTTCCGCATTTTCTTTAAGACAGTAAGCAGCCCCCTGGGATCATAACCAGCCTTACATATCCACTGATACGCCCTCCTGTCCGCCTCTTCTTCGTCTGTACGACTGTATTTAAGAGCTATAGAGGCATTTAAGGCACCCGAAGTTGCGAATATGGCGGAACCTACCTGTCCTTGTCCCAAAAAAAGCCCGGCTATGGCCATGGCGGCAGTGGCTATGTTGATTCGCTGCATTCGCTCCATGCGCCTGGCTATATGTCTTCCTTGAACGTGGCCTATCTCATGGGCCAGAACGCACAGCAGTTCATTCTCAGTATCTATAACCTCAAGCAGACCGGTGTGAACGAATACAAGCCCCCCCGGCATGGCAAAGGCGTTCAGTCCTTCATCTTGTATAACGAAAAACTCGTAATCAAAAAATTTGCCATTAACCTGATCAAGCACCTTTTGGCCTACACCGGATACATATCCGACAATTTCCGGATCCTTTATCAGCGGAACCTGGGACTCAACCATGCGCAGCAATTTATCCCTCATTTCCTGTTCTTCCTCAATAGACATCATTGCAGAGATAGGAGAGGACAAAAGTATAAAGGTAAGAGTTAAGATGCAAAGGGGAAAGAGGCGATTACACATATAATAAAGATACCAGATTTTCGATATCATGTGGGCATTTTGTTTTTTTGCATACTTCTTCCTGTTGCGTCTGCCCTTTTTCCATTCAGGATCGCGGTCTCGGGATTTTTTGTTCTTTTTTCTTTTATCAAGCCCAGAAGACACTATATGTGAAGGCGTGTCGTGGAGCACAAAGGCCCCTATCTGCTCAAGTCGCGGCGCAATGCCCTTTGGGGTTTTTTTGCCGACAGGCCCGGCCTCGCCGGATTTAAGCTTTCTGTGTTTGTCCTTCTCCCGAACAGGGGGGAGCGGTGGTATATCCATCCATTGAGGATCCAGGCCTTCAACAAGGAACAGAACCTTGCCGGCCCTTCTGAAAACTACACCTGCTTTACTACTCTTAAGGGCCATCACCTCCGCTATAACAGGGTCTCTGTCTCTGCGCCTTCCGATTTTTAAAGCCATCCCCTTTTCTGTGGATAATACAATCCAATTCTTGTTACTGCCTGGGTATAGTCCACGGACAATCACGTGTGCGTGGGCTTTTGGTCTTATGCTTACGAAAAGCAATTCCGGGGGCGTAGCTTCCTTATATATGGTAAGATCAGAGCTTTGTAGTTCCGGTTTTACCCTGACATGATTTTCCTGCCATTCGAATTTTTCCGGTCTGTAGAGGGAAAAGAATTGTGTGAGGCCCCTCGGAGTGATATGGGAAAAACCCGCCTCTTTCATAAGTGCTGGATGAAGTTCTTTGATAAAAACCCATCCGCCTTCATCCAATACTATGCCAAAGGCATCCGGCTGCCGGCTCAGCATGGCAAAAAGTGTCTTCTCCAACCGCTTTAACTCTCGCTTATCCATGAGTCCTTTTTTACATTGATCGCTCGTTTGTAATAATTGTAACCGTTCACGGGATTATACGCCCATTTTACCGCACCACTGAACTGTAAGCGTTTACGGGGTGCTGCAAAATGCGAGGCGGAGGGTACGCAGACGTACTCCCTGTACTTCAAGTGCCCGACAACAAAGCAGGTGCGGTGCCCTGTGAACGCTTACTAATAATTTAACTTAACACAACGCCGGACACTTTCCCGTTTTGAAGAAAACATGTATTTATATTGTAGGTTGTGTGATAAAATAAATATAAAGTATTTTTGTAAGCGTTCACGCCCATATTGTCATTTCGACCGAAGGGAGAAATCTTAAATGCCCATGACTGTGACATATTATGTGTATCTGCTAACAAATTGGAACAATAAAGTGATGTATCTGGGGG
>QNAY01000212.1 GCA_003645605.1 Thermodesulfobacteriota bacterium | reverse complement strand
TTCTGCCAAGCCCCTAGAGAGCAATTTTGACGATGATCTAACAGATGCTCTGCGAATGGTAAAAGTGGAAGATGTTGTGGAAGACAAAAAAAATATAAAAATGGTCTTTGATCCAAATCATCCTGATGCGAATGAGAAAGGTTTTGTGGCTATGCCGGGTATAAATACAGTCGTTGAAATGTCGGATATGATTATGGTGAATAGGGCATATGAAGCTTGCGTTACGGCATTTGATGCAACGAAGAATATGGCAGTCAAGGCTTTAGAATTAGGAAAATATTAACGGCATAAATAAGTCTTAGGGGGTCAGACCTGACCAATCTATGGAGGCTTTTGATATGAATAATATATTAATTCAGAGAGATTTGTTAGCTCCAAGTCCTCAAAATGAAAGTAATACGGCTATTAAAGGCAAAGTTTCTTTTGCTGATGTTTTAAAAAATAAAGTCCAAGAAATCAATGAGCTTCAACTAGATGCCGATAATGCTATTTCAAAGGTGGAGTTGGAAGATTCGGGAAGTATTCATGGAGCAATGATTGCATTGGAAAAAGCAAGCATTTCTTTCAGAACAATGATGCAAGTAAGGAATAAGATATTGGAGGCTTATCAGGAAGTTATGCGGATGCAGGTATAAAAGGATATGGATTCTTTGTTTCAATTTTTTTCTCAATTATGGAAAGCTTTTAAGGCCTTAACTCCTTCGAAGAAATTATCCATTATTATTGTTGCTGCTGTCAGTTTGATCAGTATAGGGATGTTTATCAGTTTTGTTAATCAGGATGAGTATAGGGCGCTTTTTTCTAATCTTTCTGCTGAGGATACAGAAAATATTATAGCCAGATTAAAGGAGAAGGGGATTTCTTACAAAGTAGGTTCTGCAGGCGATTCTATATTAGTTTCGTCTGAGCGTGTTTCTGAATTAAGGCTCGATTTGGCATCTTTGGGATTACCTCAAGGTGGAGGAGTGGGTTTTGAAATATTCGATAGGAAGAATTTTGGTGCTACGGAATTTGTGCAGCGACTAAATTATCAAAGGGCACTTCAAGGAGAGTTATCGCGCACTATAACTAGTTTGGACGAAGTTCAATACAGTAGGGTGCATATCGTGACGCCCGAGAAGTCTCTTTTTGTAAACGAGCAGGAGAAACCAACAGCCTCGGTTATTATAAAATTGAAACCAAGTAGAAGATTACAAACATCTCAAGTAGAAGGAATAGCTCACCTTGTGGCAAGGAGTGTTGAAGGACTTCAACCGGAAGAAATAACAATACTTGATAGTCGTGGAAATATTTTATCAAAAATACAGTCCGAGTCTAAATCCTCCAAGATAACAGATTCACAAAGAGAATATCAGAAAAGCATAGAAGAAAACTTGGCCAACAAAATCCGAACCATATTGGAAAGAGTAGTAGGCAGAGGAAATGCTGTTGCCAGGGTATCTGCAAGCCTCGATTTTACATCTATAGAAAAAACAGAGGAAGTCTATGATTCTGAAGAACCAGTACCAAGAAGTTTACATCGTAAAACCAAAATATCATATGCCCCTATCAAAGCTGGCGAGAGTACCGTTAGCCCCATCAAGAAAGAAACTAATGATTCATATAATGCCGAGCAAGAAGAAAAAGATGAAACAATTAATTATGAAATAAACCGGGTTGTTAGTAAGACAGTGATGCCTGTGGGTAAAATAGATAGATTGTCTGTGGCTGTGTTGGTAGATGGTATCTATCATAAAGACAATAAAGGCCTTGAGGAATTTCAGCCAAGATCGAAAAAGGAAATGAAGTCTTTGGAAGATATTGTAAAGAATTCGGTTGGTTTTAATGCCGACAGGGGCGATCAGATAGTAGTGACCAGTATTCCTTTCAAAAAAATTGAATTTGAAACGGGATCTAATGAAGGGAATTTGGGCGGGAATGGATTGATTTTCTTGATGCCATTTATGAAATATTTCATTTCTTTAATTGCTCTGATATTCGTTGTTTTTTTTATTTTACGTCCTTTAGTTAGGCTGCTTTTGAAATGGGGGGGGGATCAAGAAGTTGTCACACCTGAATTACCATTAGAGAACAGTCATATGTTGTTAGGTCCGGGAAGAGCGATGGATAGAGGCCTTAATGAGGTAGAAGTCGTAAAGAAGCTAGCGAGCCAGGATGCTCAGCAGTTTGCGGAATTATTGAGAAATTGGCTTAAGTAATAACCTGTTGAGCGATTAGCGGTTAGCGGTTAGCTATTAGTTTAATGATTACATCTAAATTAAGCGGTTAGCCTTTAGCAGTTAGCTTAATGATTATCGGTCTGCCGCCCTGACAAGCAGGATGTTTTGATAATATCTTGATTTTTCAAAGCTAAACCCTAATGGCTAATGGCTAATCGCTCAATTTAAGTAATGAGGTGATTGTAAAATATGACAAACGAAGAAAAGGCAGCGATATTGCTTTTATCGTTGGAAGAAGAACAGGCAGCAGAGGTAATGAAAAATTTCAGCTCATCTGAAATTAAGCATGTCGGAAGATGTATGAGTCTCTTAAGCGAAATATCTGATAAAGACATAGAGTGTGCTGCCGGAGATTTTTGCACACTTGCCAAGCAAAAAGGAAAGAGGATTGTATCCGTTGATGATAATGCCATTAAAAATATAATCAAAAAGGCCTTAGGGGATGATAAAGCAAAAGATGTCTTAAGTATGATCGAAGAGGAAAGTTCTAGAGCCCCGGATAACTCGATTATTGAGAAGTTGAGGGATATTGACCCTAGGGTCTTGTTGGATTTTACAAAGATAGAGCATCCCCAGACAATAGCCCTTATGTTGGCAATTTTGAGACCGGAACAGGCCGCAGAGATTTTGGAAAATCTTCCTCCTGACAGGCGAAATGAAATTGTAAATAGGATGATTACCCTCAAAGACGTTTCGTATGAGTTTATAGAAGAGATGGCTAGGACGCTTGATTCAGAGCTAAATTTTGAGGAGACAAACGAGCAACAGGTCGGCGGGGTTTCTATGATGGCAGAAATTTTGAATAATATGAATCGGTCGAGTGAAAATGAAATTCTTGATTCGGTTGAGGAAGTAAATTCGGATTTAGCATCTGAGATTAGGAATCTTATGTTTACTTTTGATGATATTTTAAAATTAAGTGATAAAGATATTAGAGAGTTGATAAAGGAAATAAACAAAGAAGATTTGATCCGTTCTCTAAAGGTGGCTGAGCAGGAGATGAAAGATAAGATTTTTGGGAATATGTCAAGTCGTGCGGCTGAAATGCTCAAGGAAGACATAGAACTTATGCCTCCCATAAGACTATCCGAAGTTGAAGAAGCTCAGAAAAAGATTATCGAGACTGCAAAGAGATTAGAATCTGAAGGTAAAATAACAATTGCAAGGGACAATGAAAAAGATGAATTTGTCTAATAGGGTTATTAAAGCACAATACATTAAGCTGATAGATTCGAAAGAAAAACTGCAGCCAAAGTTCATCAAAATAAACTTTCAGACGAAAGAGAAAGAAGAGGATATCTATAAAAACAAGGGCAATGTTAGAGCTGAGATTGTAGCAAAAACAAGGGAGATAGACGAAAAAATAGAGATTATAAAAAAGGAGGTGTATGATAAAGCCTTCTCCGAAGGAGTGAGAGAAGGTAGAAAACAAGAAAAGAAAAAATTATCTATGGCAATAGAATCGGTTGCAAAACTCATTAAAGATTTAAAAATCTTGAAAGACAAATTTTTTGAGAATTCTGAAAAAGAGATAACCGACCTCATTTTTTTGATAGCTAAAAAAGTTATACATAGAGAAGTAGATACCAGTAGAGAGA
>QNAY01000211.1 GCA_003645605.1 Thermodesulfobacteriota bacterium | reverse complement strand
CAGGCACTAATTAATGTAATGTCTTGATTTTTTCAAAGCTAAACGCTAATGGCTAATCGCTCAACTTAGGAACGGGAGATAAATAACTTGAACAAAAATTAATGGGATTTTTTGTTGTATTCAAGGCGCGAGGAGCGAGCATAACGGGTTATGTGATTGACGAACAACGAAGAAGACGGCAAAAAAGACATTAATTTGTTCAAGTTATTTATTGTACGTTCCTTAGGTATAAAATAATACGATCATCTGGAACAGTACAAAAGCATGAAAGCCAAATTTCCAATTTCTAATTTCCAATTTCAGCATTCCCATGTCTCCCTGCCCCTTGATTCTTCACTGATCAACTGGCTGGCTGAGGATATACTGGCCCGGGATCCGGAAGAACGGGATCTGTCCCGAATAGCAGTTGTCTTTCCGGGCAGGCGCCCGGCCCTATATTTGCGGAGAGAGCTTGGAAGGCTTATTGGCGGCCCTTTCCATCCTCCTCAGATTTTCGATATAGATAGCTTCATGGCCTATATGGCAGGCAAATCACCTGGCGGATCTGACAGGAGAGATGCCGGCCAGGTGGAATTACTGCACCTGGTCTACACTACTGCAAGGGGCCTTGGAGCAGATGGCGAACATCTGTCACTACCTGCCATGACATCCAGTTTTGAGGGCTTTTTTTTCTGGGGTCTGAAATTCCTTGATCTCTTTGATGAGTTCGGGACAGAGCTGGTCCCACCTGCCCTGATTAAACAGGCCGTGCCGGCAGCACTGGCTGATGCGGGCATTACTGAGGAGGCAAGAGGGCTCTGGCCCATTCTGCCCGGACTTTACAGCAAATGGCTGGACACATTGGCCGAAAATTCTCTCTGGTCCAGAGGCGAAAAATATCGTATTGCAGCAGAGTACATAGATGGGCAGGAATGGTCCTTTTCACAAATATATCTTGCAGGTTTTGCAGCACTTAACCAGGCAGAGGAAAAGGTCTTTTCAGTCCTGACCAGGCTTGGCATTGCCCGCGCAGTAGTCCAGGACGGCCCATCTCCATGGCGGACAAGTGATGCCAAGTGGAAACACCTTGAGCGTCTGCGCTCCGTATGCCATGGCACATGGGATCTTGAAATCACCAAATCACCAAATCACCAAATCACCAAATTCCACCAGGGCTTTGACCTCCATTCCCAGATACAGATGGCTGAAGATGTATTTGCTCGGGAGTTGGAAGGCCAGGGAAAGCTCGCGCCGGATCAGGAGGCCGTAGTCCTTCCAAGGCCTGAACCCCTTATCCCGGTGCTGAGCCGGCTGTTTGAGAATACGGCTGTTCCGTATAACATATCCATGGGCTATCCACTTGAACGGACGGCACTTGCCCAGCTCCTTGACTCCATATTTGAGGCCCAGGAAGGAAAGGTAGATGGTAAATACTACGCTCCTCATTACCTGGCTGTACTCAGGCACCCATACATTAAAAATATTCAATTACACAGCCCCTTAACCTTAAATCACCAAATCACCAAATCTTTGGCCACAGACCCACACAGACACACACGGACAAACCAATCAACCAATCAACCAATCAACCAATCAACTATTTCGTCCTTTAGGTCTGTAGTCCATTTTCTTGAAGTTTGGCTGGTCAGGGAAAAGAGAAGCTTTGCAAGACTTGATGAGCTTGAAAAGGCAATCGCTCACCTGGATGAGGAGGATTCCCCAGCTTCTCAATTTTTGTCCCTTGTCCATCAGATGTGTTTCAGGGCCTTTGAGGGGCTGAAGAAAGTGGGTGAACTCGCTATGGCCCTCAAGAGATTGCTTGAGTGGACCGTGGAGTATGGTACAGCTACCGGTTATCCACTCACCGATGAATTTATGACAGCCATGGTAGGGCTTCTGGATGAGCTTGAATCCGGTCCTGTCGCCAAGGAGACTGCTTCAGTCCCTGGTCTTCACTCGCTGTTTGGTCACCTGGTGCGGCAGACCAGGATTCCATTCCAGGGGATCCCTTTAGAGGGTTTTCAGATACTGGGTTTTCTGGAAACAAGGTGCCTGAAGTTTCAGCGCGTGATGATTTTTGATGTTAACGAGGGTGTGCTTCCCCCTGAAACCAGGCCGGATCCTATCCTGCCTCCGGATCTGCGGAAGCATCTTGGCCTTCCTGATAAGAAACAGGCGGTTGAGATCAGCCGGTACCATTTTCAAAGGCTGTTGGCAGGGGCCGAGGAGGTCTACTTATTTTTCTCTGAAGACAAGGGCCAGGTGAAAAGCCGGTTTATTGAGGAACTTATATGGGAAGCTGAGAAGCAGGCAGGCCGTCGGGATGTGATCCCCATTCACAGTCCGGTTATGATCCCAAGGCCCAGGATTCCCTCTGCTTTCCCTGTGACGAAGACTCCTCAAATCATGAATTTTTTTTCGTCATTCACCTTTTCGGCAACCGCCCTTGATACCTATCTCTCGTGCCCTTTCAGATTTTACGCAAAGTATATCTTGGGATTGGATGTCCCGGATACCATAGATAGAGATGAGATCGATCCCCTTTTAGTGGGTAACTTGGCGCATAATATACTAAGGGAGTTTTATCTGCCATGGCTGGACAGGGAGATTCAATTCGAAGCTGATTATGATAATGACCTTGTGACAAAGTCTGATATGGCACTTGAGGGGATCTTTGGGTCAAGGGCGGAATGGAGCGGCAGTGTGAGACTCTTCAGGGAGGTCCTGCTCTATCGCCTTAAAAATTTCCTGCGGCTTGAGAGAAAATACGCACAGGGTCACCAGTTGATGGGCCTGGAGGTCTCTTGCAAAATGGACCTCTACCTTGAGGGAGGTCGCAAGGTCAGGGTTAAAGGAGTGCTCGACAGAGTAGAAAAAGACAAGAAGGGTCTTGTTTGGGTTATAGATTACAAGACCGGCAGCAAAATACAAATGCCCAGAGCCACAGTTGCCTCCAAAGTCTCAGGCAGAGAGGCAATTAAGCATGAGATAATCTCCTTTCAGTTGCCCATGTATTTGCTCCTGTGTGACCAACACTATGACCTCAAGTCCGGATGGTCCGGGATGAATGCGGCCTTGTATGGGCTGAGGGGTCTTGCAGACTCAAGCAACTTAAATGCCCTTCAGACCATCTTGTTCAAGCAAGGTGACAGCCGAAATGAAATTGTAAAAGGGATATATGTCCCGGCCTTAAAGATTATTATTGATGAGATATTGGATCCTGAGATTCCCTTTGCTCATGATCCTTCTGATTTTGGCTATTGCAAAACCTGCCCTTACAGCAGGCGGCTTTGCAAGGTTGGATAAAGAATATTCGTCCTTTCGGTATTCTTGTAATAGAAAGGACGCATCAATTTTGGAAGTAAATGAAATCAAGGCAGCCATTGAACCTCTGCCGGAAAAGGAATTCATCGAACTCAGGCATTGGTCCTCGGAAAAAGACTGGCAAAAATGGAACGGACAGATCGAGGTCGACTCAGAGTCCGGGAAACTGGATTTCCTGGTCAGAGAAGCCATTGACGAAAAGCATGCGGAGAAATTAAAGGGCCTTTAGATGCATCGAACAACGAGTCGTTTCTGGAAGTGCTTTGAGAAAACTCACGTACCCTATTCAGCAGAGGATTGCAGAAGAGAGGTTCAATCTCTTGAAGGAGAATTCTTGGCACCCCTCCTTGCATTTCAAGAGAGTATGCAAACTATGGTCTGTCAGGTTCGGCACTCATTGTATTGCGGCTTTTTGCATTTACTGGGAGTCATTGTATAGTTAGTGCCTGAACGAAAACCCCTCTTTTTGTCATTTCGACCGTAGGGAGAAATCTTTAATGCCTGTATTCTCAGTACGATAAGATT
>QNAY01000210.1 GCA_003645605.1 Thermodesulfobacteriota bacterium | reverse complement strand
TATATATAGTTAACGATTAGCTCGCAACTTGACAAATTAGCTCTAAAGTGTGGGGTAAAGTGTTTTTTGAACAACTCAAAACATACCATAAACTGATAGGTTAGAGACAGCGCAAATGCCTCTTTGTCATTTCGACCGTAGGGAGAAATCTTTAATGCCTGTATTTTCAGTACGATAAGATTTCTCGCTTTGCTCGAAATGACAGTTTTGGTTAGTTTTCGTTCAGACACTAATTCATCCGGGCTTTTTACAAAACCCCAAGTTTTCCAAGTGGCTCTATATTCCATTGCAACCGTTCACGGATACAACGCCCGGTTTTACCGAAACCCACCGAACTGTAATCGTTTACAGTCCATTTAATGGGCACTCCTCACACCTTGGTTTTGTTTTTTTGCAAAAACTCTTACCAAGCATAACCCACAGTGCATGATATTCGTTATAGAGTTTTACATCGAATGGAAGGTGATCCATGAACAGGGAGCGAACCCCTTCATAGTCGGCATTCTCGTCTATTAAATCGTGCCTTATAAGTGCCCTTATCGTATAGACATCCACTACAAAACTGGGAAGTTCTCCTGCATAAAGCAGGATACTGTCCGCAGTTTCCGGACCTATGCCCTTAATATCAAGAAGCATCGGCCTTAATGTCTCAAGACCCATTGAAAACATAGTATCCATATCGCCACGAAATTCATCCACCAGAAAGGCCACGAAATTTTGGAGCCTCCCGGCCTTTACGTTGTAATAACCGGCCGGCCGGATAATCAGGGCAAGCGACTCCCTTGACAGTTCATAAATAGCCCTGGGCCTCAAAAGGTCCTTGTTCTTCAGGTTTGAAATAGCCCTTCTTACGTTTTCCCAATTCGTATTCTGGGTAAGAATTGCACCTGTGCACACCTCAAAGGGTGAGTCGCCGGGCCACCAATCCTGCGGCCCAAAGGCCGATAAGAGACGTTCATATATGGATATCAACCGGTCCCCGACAGGACCGGTATATCCAGTTGTCAGGTTGCTATAAACCAATTGTCAGAGGACCTTTAACTGCTTTTTGCACAACATATTCCATCAATCACTTCTTATAAAGAAAACATATATCCAGCAAGCGGCAACTGAAAAACATGTTGCTCCCAAAACGCCGACATCCCCGAGATCCAGTTCCTGATTCTGTTCTGGAAAGGAATGGTTTATTGCAAGGCAGATGGCGACAGTGCCCACCAGTACTGCCAAGGTTCTGACAAACTTGAAAAAGATGAGTAAACACAGCACAAGAATGACCGGCACTATCACGTATGGATTGCCGGCCAAACCTATTAGATCAACGCTTGACACGTATGAGATAATGTTTTCAGTCTTCAGCTTTTCAAAAATTCCAGCCCAGTCTATTGTCATATCCATTGAATAACCTCCTAACCAGGATAAACCGGAATAGTGCCTAAAGTAAACTAAAGCACTAATGTTATCATCGGCCTTTTCCGAACAAATAATAACTGGTAAGCTGTTTTTTCCCCTATAACCCAGAGGATGCTACTCTGTAGTTGATATGCCTTATAGTCAAATTATTTCTTTAATGATAGCCATGGCTCTAGTAGCCGGGGCGCCGTCCGATCCGGAACCGACTTTATCCCATGGAGCCATACTCCTCCTGTGGCTGGTAAAGACCTTGGGCTGGACAGCCCTGGTGGTCTGGTTCCTAAATCGGACATATGCCGGCAAGGCACCCTCCCCGGTCCTTGATGGGCTTCAATGGGCCTCTTTGATTCCATTAATAATTGACTTTTATCTGCTGAACATAAAGACCTATCTGGTATTCTTACCGGGAGTCTCTCTCTTTCCGACATTAATTGAAATCGTAGGAATCAGCCTGTATATCTTATATTTCATTCTCCTTTTGACTTCATACTGGTGGGTGCTTTACAAAAAAGGCCTTTCCGAATCTTCTTTACGTGAAAACCTGGAATTCAGAGTACGACTTATACTCCCTTTCCTGGTCCTTTACCTGATACTGGCCGTATTAGGAGATTTTTTAGGAGCGATCCCCTCTAATGAATTTCAGGAATTGCTCAAGAAGCCACTTGGAGAATTAGCATCTTCTGTCTTCTGCCTAATATTAATATTGGTCTTCATGCCGCCAATAGTGCGCATGATTTGGGGATGCGTGCCTTTTCCTGAGGGACCGCTAAGGAACCTGATCGAAGATTTTCTCAAACGCACCAATGTAAGCTGCAAAGAAATCCTCATATGGCCTGTGAGTGGAGGCAGATCCTGTACGGCCGCCGTCCTGGGAGTTGTTCCAGGATTTCGATACATACTCTTTACCCCTTGCCTTGTGAAACACCTTCTCCCTCAGGAAATTGAAGCAGTCCTTTCTCATGAAGTGGCTCACCTGCGCCACAGGCACTTGCTTTGGTATATTTTTTTCCTGAGCACTTTCGCGGTCACTGCATATCGTCTCTTTGATCCCATAGAGACATGGCTGATATCCCGCCGTCTATTTCTTGAGATACTGACCCATGCCAACCACTGGCCCAGCGCCCTTATTGCTTTTCTGGCAATACTTCCAATGGGAATATTGCTTGTCCTGTATTTTCGTTTTCTTATGGGCTATTTCATGCGAAATTTTGAACGTCAAGCAGATCTCTCCGTGTTTGAATCACAAGGGCATCCATGGAATCTTATTAACGCCCTGGAAAAGATCGCCATCCTGGCAGGAGACATTCGCAACCAGCCCAACTGGCATCACTTCAGTATTGCAGAGAGGGTAAATTTCCTGGATGAAGTTGCCCTGCGACCGATTGTAAGGGACAAATATGAAAAAAAGCTGCTTCTTAACAAAGGACTATTCATTGGCATTGCAAGCTTGCTTATAATTATACCAAGCCTCATGCCAATACAATCATGGAAAAACTCAGCCAACAACAATTTAACCCAGCTATACATTAAACAACTCACGAGCAATGGAGAACAACGACCGGAATTATATGTCATTATGGGTCAGATCTTTGCCCAAAAAAAAGAATACGCCAATGCTGTAAATGCTTATAAACAGGCTCTTGATCTGGCACCTGAAAATCCTGACATCTTGAACAACATCGCGTGGATTTATGCTACTTCGGACGACCCTGAGTTTCAAAAACCGAAAGAGGCGCTGATGTTAGCCTCAATGGCCGCCAATCTGAAGCCCGCAGGCTACATATTGGACACCCTTGCCGAGAGCTTCTTTATTAATGGATATGTGGAAAAGGCCATAGCAACAGAGGAAGAAGCTCTGAAAAAAGATCCTTCAAAAACAGACTACTATCGGGCACAACTGGAGCGGTTTAAAAAAGCGGGAGGCATGAGCCATGGAATCCATTTCGATAAAAAGCAAGGCAAAAACCGAACTAATTGACATTACCGGGCAGATACAGCAGACCGTAGTTTCAGCAGGTGTGAGTGATGGTCTTGCCTTTATCTATGTGCCCCATACCACAGCAGGTCTGACCATTAATGAAGACGCGGATCCGGCGGTCCGACGGGACATATTTCTGTACTGAATGAGATAGTACCATGGGAGCATGACTATTATCATCTGGAAGGAAACTCGCCTGCACACATTAAGGAACGTACAATAAATAACTTGAACAAATTAATGTCTTTTTTGCCGTCCTCTTCGTTGCTCGTCGATTACATAACCCGTTATGCTCGCTCCTCGCGCCTTGAATACAACAAAAAATCCTATTAATTTTTGTTCAACTTATTTAGTGCCTGAACGAAAACCCCTCTTTTTGTCATTTCGACCGTAGGGAAAAATCTTTAATGCCTGTATTTTCAGTACGATAAGATTTCTCGCTTTGCTCGAAATGACAGTTTTGGTTAGTTTT
>QNAY01000209.1 GCA_003645605.1 Thermodesulfobacteriota bacterium | reverse complement strand
TTGTGTTTTGGCAGTGAAATTTGAAACTGGAAATTGGGAAAAACAAAGATATAGAGGTGTATTACCTGATTTGTGTCTGAACGAAAACTAACCAAAACTGTCATTTCGAGCAAAGCGAGAAATTTTATCATACTGAAAATACAGGCATTAAAGATTTCTCCCTACGGTCGAAATGACAAAAAGAGGGGTTTTCGTTCAGGCACTAATTTCTAATTTCCAGTTTTGACATCGACATTCAATTCGATAATACACGCTTTTTCGGGAAAAGTGTAAACTGGTGAATGAAGGATGCCAAGATGGGTAAGTTATTTATTGCCGATTCCCTCAGCTTGTGAGCTGTATAGCAAGCCTTTCTGAATTTGCAACGCAGTCATTGAGACTTACACCCCCAAGCCAATTACATCTGATATAGAGACCGGGATAAGATCTCAGGGTAGAATCGATTTTAGAAGCAAGGGCCTGGTGTCCCTTCTCGTACTGTGGAATAGCCTCTTCCCACCGGAAGATCTTCACAAATTCCGGGGTACCCTTTAACCCGACAAGCTCTGAGAATTCCTTTACGACCAAATCCACGAGAGATGAGTCAGGGAGTCCGGCCAGGTCCGGGGCCCTTGCACCACCTACCAGAGTCCTTATCAGTTGATAACCCTCAGGGGCCCTGTTGGGAAAAATGGATGAATCCCAGAGGGACCCAAGGATCGAACGCCTCTCACTGCTAGGGGCAAGGAACCCGAATCCATTCATGGGATTCTCCGTGGTCCCCTGCTTAATTCCCATGCATACGATACTCACAGGGGGATAATTGATTTTCACTGCAAGTTTTACAATGTCCGGGGCGGTTTCCTTAAGGGCTTCTGAAACCGCCTTAACAGGACAAGCCAGGACCACATGGTCAGCCTCAAACTCCTCCCCATCTTTTAAAAAGACACGCCAGCCGGTATTCTGCTTTGAAATCGAAGCTACGGAAGAGTTTAGCCGTACCGCAGGACCCAGAGCCCGGACAAGGGCATCTACAAGCTCATTCATGCCTGTAGCAAAGGAAGTAAGAACACCTCCGGGACCGGCACCCGGCCCCTTTTTACCCTTTTTCCTTGCCTCTCTCTGAAGCTTGATCATTGCCCTGATCAAGCTGCCGTAGTCACGCTCAAGTTCGTGGATCTTGGGAAAGCAACTGCGGAGAGACAGTCGTTCCGGGTCTCCGGCATAAATCCCTGTAGCCATGGGATCTATGAGGTATTTAAAGGCCTCTTTGCCAAGGCGCCTTCTCGCAAAATCAGCCAGGGATTCGTCCTTGGAGATGTCACCTTTTGACACAAGGGCCTCTGCCAGGACCCTCAATCGTCCGGGCAATGAGAGTAATTTCGAGGTTAAGAACTGCGCCGGTGATGCAGGAAGTTGAACCAAATGCCTGTTCTTTATCACAAAACGGCGACTGGCTGCGTTATTGCTTTTCAGGGGCTCAAGGCCGAGCCTGGCGGCAAGGGCAAGGGTTGAAGGCTTGTTGTCAAGGACGCCGTTTACGCCCTTTTCGCACACAAAGCCATCCTCTTTTATGGTCCACGCCTTGCCTCCGGCCCTGGCTTCTGACTCAAGCACCAGAACTTCCCAGCCAGGCCTGAGTTCCTTGAGGAACCAGGCAAGGGAAAGGCCTGACAAGCCGCCTCCAGCTATTATTACTTTAGCCATCCCGCCTCCTTAAGACCCTGCTCCACCAGACTGGAAAGCGCTCTGATAAACAAAGGCCTGTCATTAAGGGAAGGCGTGCGAACAAGGTTTACTCCCTTTTCAGCCATCATATTTGCGTAAAGCATGTCTATTTCGTAGAGAGTCTCCACATGATCCGACACAAAACTTATAGGAAAGACCAAGAGGTTATGAAAGCCCTTTTCCGCAAGCTCGTTCAGCAAAACATCGGTCCCGGGCTCAAGCCATTCCACAGGACCGCTCCTGCTTTGATAGCACAAATGCCCCTTAATGCCGGTTAGTTCCTCAAGGGCCGTAATAGTACGGTAAAGGTGCTTCACATAGGGATCACCTTCCTCCACCATGCTTTTTGGCAGGCTGTGAGCGCTGTACACCAGGGCGAATTTTTTTTTGTCTTTTACCTTTTTCAGACCCTCTTGCACAATATCCGCCAAGGCCGCGATATAGCCCGGATGATCCGGAAAACTGTCTATGACATGGGTTTCAAACCCAAGCTTTCCTGCGCATCTTTTAAATTCCCCCATGGAAGAACCACTGGTGGCCCGGCTATAGTGTGGGTAAAGAGAAAGGCCCAGCACCTTAGAGATATCCCTGTCTTTCATATTATTTAGGACGTCCGGGGTCCGGGGGTTCCAGTATCTCATTCCTGCAAGACAAAATACCTTTTCCTGTAATTTATTATTAAGTAATTGTTCAACAGCCTTGGCCTGTGCTCCGGTTGTCGCGGCAAGCGGACTCATACCCCCGATCTTTGCGTATGCAGCTCGGCTCTTCGGGGCCCGCCGCATGGATATTGCCCAGGCAATAAGGGGCTGCAAAAAGCGCGGGCCCAATTGAATAATTTCCCGGTCTGAAAAAAGATTATAAAGAAAAGGCCTAACTGTAGCCAGGGAATCCGGCCCTCCCATGTTAAGAAAAACTATCCCTATCATCAGGAAGACAACTCGTGGACCAGTTCTACCAGAAGCCTTGCCTTCTCAGGAGGTACTTCAGGCAGGATACCATGCCCCAGATTAAAGATATGGGCCTTGGCTTCACGGCCTTGGCGCAGGACGGAATCCACTCGGAATCTTAGCTCATGTTCAGGAAGAAACAGGGCACCTGGATCCAGATTTCCCTGAACAACGGTATCGGGTCCAAGTCTTGATATAGCGGTTTTGATGTCAGTACGCCAGTCCAGCCCTATGACTTCGGCACCTGAATCACGTATGATTTCAAGGACATGCCCTCCGTCATAGACAAAATAGATAAAAGGCACTCCTGAACCCTCAAGTCCTTTAAAGATGCGGGTTACATATGGGAGGGCGTGTCTTTTGTAATCCTCTCTGGTCAGTATCCCCGCCCAGGTATCAAATACCTGTATGGCTTGGGCCCCAGCCTTGATCTGGGCCTTGATGTAAGAAAACACCACTTCGGTCAGGAGGTCCATGAGACACGAAAAGAGACGCGGAGACTCAAACAGCATCCTCTTTGTATTTACAAAGCTCTTGGAGGTACCTCCTTCTATCATGTAAGTCGCAAGTGTAAAGGGCGCCCCTGAAAAACCTATCAGAGGGACCTTGCCGCTGAGTTCTTTTCTCAAGATCCGGATAGTCTCAAGCACGAAAGGTACATCGGCATCCGGATTTATAGGATGAAGCCTTTCAAGGTCCTGCTCGGTCCTTACCGGAGGATTCAGGACAGGCCCCCTCCCTTCGTGGAAATCAAGACCTATTCCCATGCACTCAAGGGGGATCAGTATATCGGAAAAGAGTATGGCTGCGTCAACCCCCAGGATATCAACCGGCTGGATGGTAACTTCTGCCGCAAGCTCAGGGGTCTTACAGAGGGTAAGAAAGTCTGTTTTTTTTCTTATTTCCTGGTAGGCGGGAAGGTATCTCCCGGCCTGCCTCATGAGCCAGACCGGCACCGGCCTGACAGCCTCGCCGTTACAGGCCCTTAAAAAGCCTTCACTCATCCTGTCCTCCTGGAGGTTGAAATTGGAAATTGGAAATTTGGCCTTCATGCTTTTGTATTCTTGATGAACGCATTCAATTTTGGGCCGAGTTTTTCAACTATGATTACACTGAAAAAAGTCCTTTTTGAGCCGCCACCTCGCAATAGCTATATAAGTTTCGTATACGTAACTTATATATTACGAATATGTTTATGTTATAGCTTTAGATCGACTCCG
>QNAY01000208.1 GCA_003645605.1 Thermodesulfobacteriota bacterium | reverse complement strand
GCCCTTATTATTTGATTATCAAGGTCTGCAAGACCTCCTGTAGGATCTATGATTTGGTGATTTGGTGATTTGGTGATTTGGTGATTGGATAAAGCAGGAACTTTATCGAGCAAAGGAAGGGCTGAAGACAGTGGTACTGCCATGGCATTTATTGTGAAGTCCCGCTGGCACAGATCCTTCTCGATGTTATTGGCCATATCTCTGTACTGGCTGAAATCCAGAATAAAATCCTTACAGACAACCCTTGCCACTCCTTCCTTCTCATCCAGCATGACAAAGTGTTCTGTTGTACTTTGGGCAAAACGCCGGGCAAGGGCGACAGCACCATCCGGCACTACAAGATCAAGATCCACTACCTTCCTGCCCAGGAGCCAGTCTCTCACAGGCCCACCAGCTACATAGGCTTCCCTGGAAGAAGACAGGATTTCAAGCTCTTTTAAAACAGGACTTTTTTCTGTCACAGACGGCATCCTTCATAGCAAGCCATGCGATCGTAACCGTTTTTTACTTCCACAATCACTAAATCACCAAATTTTCCTAACTAAATCATGAAGCAAGGGCCGAAAACGGCGCATTTCGGCCTGACTCTCTCTGTCGGCTTTTGGAAAAGTACGATTGGCGAGGAGTACGATCAATATCTCATGCTCCAGGTCCATCCAGAAGGATGTGCCTGTAAAGCCCAAGTGACCTATACTTCGAGGAGAAAAACTACTGCCTGCACTGGAGCCGGTCGGAGATGGAGTGTCAAAACCAAGGGCCCAGGTGCTGCCGGTGTCAGAATCTTTAATACGCCAAAATTCCTGAAGGAGTCCTTTTGGAAAATTAGGGACATTGCTTCTGCCTTTATAAATATCAAGGAGTCTCAGGAGGAGTTTTGCCACTGATCCTGCGGTCCCGAAAAGACCTGCATGGCCTGAAACTCCACCGACAACCCAAGCATTCAGGTCGTGGACCTCGCCACAGACAACCCTTTTCCTGAATGGACATACCTCTGAAGGCACTACAAGCCCATTGCAACACCTATTTTTCAAATTCTCTCTTTCCCCCCTTGTCAAAGGTGGCCAAGGGGAAACTTTCCCAATTGCCGGGGTACTTGTCAAGGGAAAATATAGACCTTTTACATTTAAAGGTTCAAACACCAACTCTTGCACAGCATCTGGCAGGCCTTTATCTGTGAAGCCTTCTATTATCCAGCCGAGGAGCATAAAACCAAGGTCGCTATATTCGGCCTGTGTTCCAGTGGGAGATACCAGGGGTTCGGCCAGGAGCAATTTTTTCATTTCCAAGAGCCGGAAATCAGGCGCCAGTTGAATTAATTCCTTAGAGAATGGTCTGTGGGCTGGAAGCCCGGATGTATGGCCTAAAAGGTGACGGATGGATATTTGGATTTTGTCCAACGGTACTTCGGAGAAAAATGACCCCAGAGTGTCATCAAGGTGTAATTTTCCCCTTTCCACCAAGGCCATGACAGAAAGCGCAACTGCAAGGGGTTTGGTAAGGGATGCAAGATCGTAAACCGTACCGGGGCTGACCCTTGCAGACCAGGGAACATGAGTGACCCCACCCCACGCGGCCTCAAACACAATTTCTCCGCCGGTCGCTACGGTCAGTACGGCCCCAGGGAAGAGACCACTTTTGATGGCTTTTTCAAATAGCCTATCCAGCCCGTGAATCTCAGAATACCATCTGCTTTGTGCCAAAGAGGGAGACATCTTTCATATATGCCAAAAAGTAGTTCACGCTTTTTAAAAAACGTTTCACTCAAAGCCGTAATTCTTTTCTTAGTTTTCTTTGCGTTTTTGCGCGAGATTCTTTTAAAAACTTGAGAGTCCAAAGTTCTCCAGAATATTCGTAGCATAGTCTCTTAAGTGCTTGATATCATCAAACATATTTATTCTCACCGGCTTTTAGCTTTTCTGATAATATCAAGTGGTTACGAGAACTTTGGGCTGTCAAGTTAAAAAATATAAACCTAAAAATGAAGGATGCCAAATGGGATATCAAAAAGGAACGTCGTCCTCTATCGGCGGCTGTGGCGGCTCAAGGTCTGTGCCTGTTCCTGTTCCCGAGGCCCTGTCTCCTTTGGAATCCAGCATCATCATGTCTCTGGCAATCACTTCTGTAGTCCATCGCTTGTTCCCATCTTTGTCCTCCCAGGACCGGGTCCTGAGTTGGCCTTCCACATAGACATTGCTTCCTTTTCTCAGATACTCGCCGCATATCTCGGCAAGCCGCCTCCATGCCACCACCCGGTGCCAATCCGGTTCCCCTTCCTCCCACCTGTCTTCCCGTTTGACCATCCGGTTGGTGGCTATGCTGAGGGTTGTCACTGCAGTACCGTCGGCAGTATAGCGGATCTCAGGGTCCGCGCCCAGACGCCCAATGAGCATGACTTTATTAAGGCTCTTTGCCATATTATTACCTCCCTTTTTGTTATATCAACCTTGAATCAGCTAAACAACAAACCTGAATTCACCTTTACCCAGAAGATCGTGAAGATGTACCACCCCAACCAGTTGTCCATTTGTTTCAACAACAGGCAATACTGTGATCAGGTGCTTTTCCATAAGGGCGAGGACGTCTGCCGCAAGGGCTTCGGGAAAAACACTTTTTGGATTTTGTGTCATCACCTGCTCCACAGCCTTTTCTGACAGGTCCCCCGTATCAATCAGTGCCCTTCTCAAATCACCATCTGTTACAATCCCAATTACTGATTCCTCGCCGTCAAGTACCAAAACTGAACCCAAGCGTTTGAGGTCCATTTCTTTAAGGACTTCGGCCATGCCGGTCCCCAGGCGGGCAAGCGGGATATCAGCCCCGGTGATCATCACCTCTCGTACCTTGACTCTAAGCCTATCACCCAGGGTCCCGGCAGGATGATTTTTAATGAAATCCTCTTTATTGAATCGCCGCATTTTAAGGAGAACCACTGCCAAAGCATCACCTGCAGCCAGAGTTGCTGTAGTGCTGGCAGTAGGGGCCAGTCCGAGGGCGCAGGCCTCTCTGTCGACCCCTGTGTCGATCATTGCTTCGCTGATCCTGGCAAGGGCTGACTCTCTGTTGCCGGTTAAGGCGATTACAGGAATCCCCCTGTTTTTGAAAGCAGGCATTAAATCTCTGAGTTCCCGAGTCTCGCCGCTATTTGAGAGGGCAATTATAATATCATCTTTAGTAACCATGCCCAGATCACCGTGTACAGCCTCCACCGGATGGAGAAACATGGCAGGAGTACCTGTACTGGCCAAGGTTGCGGTAATTTTTCTGCCGACAAGTCCGGATTTACCTATTCCTGTTATTACTACCCGGCCTTTGGTTTTAAGCAGCAGCTTAATGGCCTTTACAAAGCCCTCGTCCAGATGGTCTCTAACCCGTCTGATCCCTGCCATCTCAATTTCAATAACCTCCTTGGCAGCAGGAAGGATGGAATCAACATCCTCTTCAAGCAACAATGAATCTTTGTTTTTCATAAGATCTCTCAAACCCGCACTTTCCGATATTTTTATCCAAAATAAAAATCCATTCTAGTCTGGAGTTAGCTATACCTTCAAGTCCTGTCTATTGAATATTTGTTATTTTCTATTTTTTGTAACAATTCAGGCTGAAGGCTGAAGGATGTCAACCATCTCGTAACGCTCGAACGGAGATGAATCCTCTAAACTAATAAATTAATACTGCAATCTCGTCAGCCAACTCAAATGCCCGAAGTTTTGTATGATTGCGCATGATTTGTTCCTGTTAGCCTTCTACCTTCAGTCTGTTCACCTGAATATTTAGTGCCTGAACGAAAACCCCTCTTTTTGTCATTTCGACCGTAGGGAGAAATCTTTAATGCCTGTATTTTCAGTACGATAAGATTTCTCGCTTTGCTCGAAATGACAGTTTTGGTTAG
>QNAY01000207.1 GCA_003645605.1 Thermodesulfobacteriota bacterium | reverse complement strand
TATTTTGAACAACTTCACCCTTCGTCAGGATCGGAGGGGAAGCCCTCTCGCCTTGTTGTAAAAGAAATTATGCCCACGGCCACTAAAAATGCCTGCCTACCTCCCATTTTTTCCTACTTCTTACTTTGCCTTGCCCTCGAACACCACAGGAAATTGGCTGCGTGGCCACTGAAAATGAATACGTCCTGCCAAAAGACCTCTGGAGGGAACATGATCTGCATAAACTATAATAAGGAGGTTTTCCATATGTCAGATCACATCGCGACAGGGCCGGTACAGGAAGAGATTACCCTCGAGCTGACAGACCATTCTCTTGCCAATGCAGAGGCGACATTGATTCATAGAATTCTTCAAGAAACGGGCTGGAACCTCAAGCAGGCAGCCAAAGAGCTGGACATTGCCTGTGGCACTCTTTACAGCAAGATGAAAAAATACGGAATAGAAAAACCTCTTTATTAAACTTTTGGAGCAATTATCCCGATTATATCAGAGAAAGCCATTTGATCAGCACAGAGCCAATTCTTTCGAAATTTGGAAATAATGGCTAAGGAACGGGAGATAAATAAGTTGAACAAAAATTAATAGGGTTTTTTTGTTGTATTCAAGGCGCGAGGAGCGAGCATAACGGGTTATGTGATCGACGAGCAACGAAGAGGACGGCAAAAAAGACATTAATTTGTTCAAGTTATTTATTGTACGTTCCTAACTACAGAAAATTTGTGGAATCAGGTTTTGATAAAGCCCTTTCTGACTGAAAAAAACTCGGTCCAAAATTGAATGCGTTCATCAACAGTACAAAAGCATGAAGGCCAAATTTCC
Organism: Thermodesulfobacteriota bacterium; assembly: GCA_003645605.1. Classification (GTDB taxonomy): domain Bacteria; phylum Desulfobacterota; class Dissulfuribacteria; order Dissulfuribacterales; family UBA3076; genus UBA3076. The sequence continues at coordinate 3,118 of QNAY01000207.1, read as the reverse complement.
AATTTCTATTTTCTAATTTCAACGTTCCGTGAACGGTTACGAAGATTGAAAACATAGTCTTTTCAAGTTCAAAATCATGCCGGCGCCGGCGATTGTTGTACCATAGAGATAAAGCGGCTTTTGATATTTATCTGAAAGAGAAATCAATTGAGACAGGGAATCATTTACTATTGTTGAGCCTGTCGCCAGGATGACGTCGCAGGTCTTAAAGAGTTCTTCTGTCATTTTTCTGCCATCCCAGATAGACACCCCATATTTTATTCTATTAATATTATCTCTATCAAGGTCTGTTACTTTCAGATTTTCCGCAGATAATCTGCTGGAGAAATTATCTATTATTGCAGGCTGGAAGCCAACGATTCCGATCCTGACATCAGAGCCGTATTTATCGATGACTGCTCTGACCATTTCCTCTGCGCATAATTCAGGCTCTTTGTCCTTGCAATGAATAGTGCCGTTAACTATATCCACGTATCGCATCAGTGCATTCAGCGTAGCGACAAAGAGTGCTCTTTCGCCGTTATCCATTAATCTTAATTTGAGTATTTCCTTAAGTTTGCCCCTAAAAGTTTTGGGAACGTCAGTAAATGCCTGTCCCAAGGCTTTTTTGAAATCCGCCTGGATTAAAGACTCCTTGCCTTGAAGCAGAGGGAAATCCTTTCTTTCTGTATTGCCTATGGCTTCTTCAGGTGTCAGGATTTTTGCCGTGATGTTTATTTCACTTTCCATGAGACCATTTTTTGCAGCTATATCATTCAGCGCTCTTTTTAATTCTGAGTACATTTCCTATTTCCCTTTCAGTATTTGATGTTCGATGTTCATTAGTCCAGCCGGTGCTTACTCAGGCATTATACCACGTAGATTGTGACTGTATCAAACGTCAGGTATCAGATCATCAGAACAGGCGTTGACACCTTTATACCAGATGGTAGGTTGAGCCTGCCTTGTTCTGATGTAAGCGTTCACAGGGCACCGCATCTGCTTTGTTGTCGGGCACTTGAAGTACATGGAGTACGTCTGCGTACGCCGTACGCCTCGCATATGCGGTACCCTGTAAACGCTTACAGCGCGGTGGCTTGCGGTAAAACGGGCGTTGTAACCCCGTGAACGGTTACGTTCTGAGAATAAACATGGGGGAGAAGGAGATTATGGATAAGCAGAAAATATTAGTCGTGGGTTCCGGAGGACGCGAACACGTTCTTTGCTGGAAGCTGGCGTCCAGCCCCAGAATTGCAAGAGTGTTCTGCGCACCTGGAAATGCCGGCATAAGTCAACATGCCGTCTGTGTATCTTTAAAGGTCTCTGACATTAACGGCCTTGTATCATTTGTTAAAAAAGAGGGTATCGATATAACCTTAGTAGGCCCGGAAGCTCCTCTGGCCGAAGGTCTGGTAGACAGATTTAACGAACAGGGACTCGCAGTATTCGGACCCACTAAAGCGGCTGCTGAGATTGAGGCAAGTAAGGTATTTTCAAAAGACTTACTCACTGAGGCAGGCATACCAACAGGGGCCTACAAGGTTTTTGCTGAGCCGGATGCCGCCTTTGATTATATCAAGAACGTAGTTGGAGTGCCCATTGCGATAAAGGCAGACGGGTTGGCAGCCGGCAAGGGTGTGTTGCTCGCTCATTCCCTTGCTGAGGCGGAGGAGGCGATAGATCTCGTTCTTTGTAAAAAGGCCTTTGGTGAAGCGGGCAATCGTTTGATAGTAGAAGAATTTCTCACCGGGGAAGAGGCCTCCTTCATGGCTATAACCGATGGAATAACAGTCCTTCCTCTTGCCACTTCCCAGGACCATAAGCCCGTATTTGATAATGACCAAGGGCCTAATACCGGTGGTATGGGTGCTTACTCCCCAGCCCCGGTGGTAAACAGTATTCTGTTTAACGATATCATGGACACGGTTATGAGGCCCACTGTGGAAGCCATGGCAAAGGCAAAAAGGCCATATCAGGGAGTGCTTTATGGCGGCCTTATAATTAAAGACGGTATGTTTGAGGTCTTGGAATTTAACTGCCGGTTCGGTGATCCTGAGGCCCAGCCGATCCTGATGCGACTCCGCACTGACCTGATGGAGATATTTGAGGCGGCACTTGAAGGCAGGCTGAATGAAGTCAAACTTGAGTGGGACCCAAGGGCTGCTGTCTGCGTTGTCTTGGCCTCCGGAGGCTATCCTGGAAGTTATGAAACAGGCAAGGTCATCCACGGCCTGGAAAAAGTGGCTGAGATGCAAGATGTAATGGTTTTTCACGCAGGGACCGCCAAGGATGGAGACCGATTCGTCACAGCCGGCGGAAGAGTCCTCGGGGTTACCGCGCTTGGCAATACCGTTTCAGAGGCAATAGACCTTGCATATGAAGCGGTCGGGAAAATTTCATGGGAAGGGATGCACTATAGAAGGGATATTGGTCAAAAGGCCCTCAGATACACGTCCGGTGCGACCGGCACGCCGATTTCCCCGCATCCCGGCAGTTTTGTCAAGGTAGGCATTGTAATGGGAAGCCTCAGTGACAAGGAGGTTATGGAAGCGGCCCGGGATATTCTGAATGAGTTTGATATTGCATGTGAGTTGAGGGTTGCTTCAGCCCATCGCTCACCGGAACTTACTGCATCATATGCCAGGGAGGCGGAAACCAGAGGAATAAAGGTCTTGATTGCCGGCGCCGGAATGGCCGCACACCTGGCAGGCAGCCTGGCAGCAAATACGATTCTCCCAGTAATAGGAGTGCCGGTGGATAGTTCGGCTTTGAATGGACTTGATGCCTTGTTTTCCACTGCCCAGATGCCCCCGGGTGTCCCGGTTGCAACCATGGCAATAGGAGAAGCCGGGGCAAAAAATGCCGCCTTGTTGGCGCTTCAGATCCTGGCGCTGGAAGATCTGGACCTTGCAGGTAAATTGAAGGAATACAGAAAGGCCCAGGCAAAAAAGATAGAAGAACTTGATCAATTCTAATTGAGGGATTGAGGGCACTTTATTGGTCTTAATCCCTTAATCTCTTAATTAGTGCCTGAACGAAAACCCCTCTTTTTGTCATTTCGACCGTAGGGAGAAATCTTTAATGCCTGTATTTTCAGTACGATAAGATTTCTCGCTTTGCTCGAAATGACAGTTTTGGT
>QNAY01000206.1 GCA_003645605.1 Thermodesulfobacteriota bacterium | reverse complement strand
TTGCTGATATTCTTTTCGTGTTTTCGGTATTTCGTGCTTTCGTGATAATTCTTTTCTTTTTCGTGTGTTGCACAATCTAACGTGTAACCGCACAGGTCGATATTTTTTGACCCGCCATATTACATAAAAAAAGAAAAGGCATACAGAGAAAAAACGACGGAAGAAGCCCCCTCAATCTCATCATACTCCAAAGAGAGCTACGAAAAATTCATTGAAAGCTTTAGTATCCTTGCCCACAAAAACACCGGAGAAACGACCAGGATAGCCTTCCTGAATGCTGATTGGCGCGATTTTGAATCTACACCGGCATCAAAAGAAAAACCTGACAGATCAATCACAATATTTGATTACCACAGGATTTTATCAAAAACAGGATGGAAAGTAACCCATCGAATAGAGTGCCCCCTGTCCTCTGAACGTCTGAGCGGAAACCAAGTCCAGAAAATGCAGGACAAACGCATCCTCGGAACAGTCGGAAGAACCTTGCTGATCGCAAAGAAAACATGATGCCGACCTTGGTCAGACCAGAACTGCGGCACAACAACAATATCTGAACAAACAAAATATCCTGCGGTGCCGTCAAGAAAAATGAGAGCCCGACAATAGCCAGAATTACCTCTCCAGACACCACATCAGCGGCACGGCGCCTATAATCAGTATGATCAAAGGACATCCATTAAATTTGGAATCCCGATGGAACTGCCGAAAGGTATGAAAAAAATCTAATCCTGCGGCTTTTCTTTTTCTGACTTGAGTAACTTATAGCAGATAGCATCCACAAGGGCCTGCCAACTGGCCTCGATGATATCGTTGGAAAGCCCGACAGTGCCCCACTTATCGTGTTGATCCCTTGATTCTATCAGCACCCTGACCTTGGCCTCTGTCCCTGGACTTCCGGGAAGCACCCTGACCTTATAGTCCTGCAGTGTCATTTCCTTGAGCTGCGGGTAGAATTTTTCAAGGGCCTTTCTGATGGCGTTATCCAGGGCATTTACCGGTCCATTGCCTACGGCAGCAGTATGTTCTGTGTGGCCGCCTACACGCACTTTAATAGTAGCTTCCGCCTGTGTAGGTTCATTGTCTTTGGACTTCTGGTCTATGACTCTGAAGGCAAGGAGATCAAAGTAATTGCGCCTGGTGCCGATGGCTTTTCTCATGAGCAACTCAAAGGACGCTTCCGCACCTTCGAACTGGAAGCCCTGGGATTCCAGTTCCTTTAGCTGGGCCACAATGTCCAGCACAACGGGGTCATGGCTCTCCAGGTCAAGGCCGAACTGCTTGGCCTTGGCAAGGATATTGCTTTTTCCGGAAAGATCTGAGATCAGGATACGCTGAATATTCCCCACAAGTTCAGGTCTTATGTGTTCATATGATTCAGGATTGCGCCGGACGGCACTGACATGGATACCCCCCTTGTGGGCAAAGGCACTGGCACCCACATAGGGTTGGTACTTATTGTGGGACAGGTTTGCGATTTCACTGACAAACCTGGATGCATTGGTGAGCTTCCCAAGATTTTTACCTGCTGTGCATTCATGCCCCATTTTGAGAACAAGGCCCGGGATCACGGAACAGAGGTTGGCATTTCCGCACCTTTCACCAAAACCGTTCATGGTCCCCTGGATGTGTGTCACTCCGGCCCTAACTGCTGACAGGGAGTTGGCCACGGCAACTTCAGCATCATTGTGGCAGTGGATACCCAGTTGAACTTTATCTCCCAGCGCCTTCCGGATATCCAGGACGATCTCCGTCAGTTCATATGGCATGGTTCCGCCATTAGTATCACAAAGCACAAGACAATCCGTTCCTCCGGCCAATGCCCGGCGCAGGGTCTCAAGGGCATAGTCACGGTCGGCCTTGTATCCGTCGAAAAAGTGCTCAGCGTCGTAAAATAGTGTCTGCACCTGGGGTCTCAGCCAGGAAAGGGAGTCCTCTATCAGTTCCAGGTTCCTCTCCGGGGAAATTCTCAAGACGTCTTTTACATGTATTTCCCATGTCTTTCCGAAAATTATAATAACTGGAGTTTTGGCCGCCACGAGTGCCTGGAGGTTTTGATCTTCATGGGCATGATGCCTGGCGTGATGGGTGCTGCCAAACGCAGCTATCCTGCTGTGGTTTAGGGAATAATTCTGAATCTCGCGAAAGTATTGTTCGTCTTTTGGGTTGGACCCCGGCCAGCCCCCCTCAATGTAATCTACGCCGAGATCATCAAGTTTTAATGTTATCCTGACCTTATCCTCGACGGAGAGGTTAAAGTCCTCGGCCTGAGTCCCGTCCCGAAGGGTTGTGTCATATATTTCGATTTTTTTATTCATGATCCAGACCAAATTCCTCGTGGAGTGCGCGAACGGCCAACTCGGTAAATTTTTCCTCAATGACGCATGATACCTTGATCTCAGAGGTGCTGATCATGAGGATATTGATTCCATGCCTGGCCAGGATATCGAACATCTTGCCGGCTACACCCGCGTGGTTCCTCATGCCCACTCCCACTATAGAAACTTTGGCAATGTTCTGGTCTCCAGCCACCCTCTCAGCCCCGATTTCTTTGGCTACTTTCTGTACTATTCCCATGGCCTGGTCGTAATTCCCCCGTGGAATTGTAAAGGTCATGTCAGTGAGATCACCGGCCCTTGTATTCTGAATGATCATATCAACCACAATGTTTGCGTCTGAGATCGGATTGAATATGCCTGCGGCTGTCCCAGGGCTGTCAGGGACCTTGGTGATGGTAATACGCGCTTCATTTCGGCTGTAGGTAACACCGGAAACCAAGACCTGTTCCATAGTTTCATCCTCCTTAACCACATGGGTCCCTGTGTTATAAGTAAAGCTCGATCTCACATGGAGAGGCATGCCGTATCGCATGGCAAATTCCACGGATCGGATATCAAGGACCTTTGCACCGAGACTTGCCATTTCCATCATCTCCTCATAGGAGATTTTGTCTATCTTTTTGGCATTTGGACATATATTGGGATCTGTTGTGTAAACTCCGTTTACATCCGTATAAATTTCGCAGATATCAGCCTTAAGGACTACAGCTATTGCCACCGCAGTTGTGTCTGAACCGCCCCTTCCGAGGGTGGTGATATTACCTCTTGGAGTAACTCCCTGAAATCCTGCCACAGCAGGAATATGTCCTGATTTGATGGCTGCATTGAGTTTTTCAGTTGATATGTCCAGGATTCTGGCCTTTCCGTGGTCTGAATCCGTGTCGATCGGAACCTGATAACCCAGAAAGGACGTGGCCTCAAAGCCTTTTTCTCTGACTGCCATGGCAAAGAGAGAGATGGTCGTCTGCTCTCCGGTAGCCAGCAATACGTCAAGTTCCCTGGGGTCTGACGTTGCTTGCACTTGCCTCGCCAGGTCAATAAGCCGGTCGGTTTCCCCTGACATGGCAGAGAGGACTACTACCACATCATCCCCCTGCTTTTTGCAGGCAATCACATGATCTGCAACTCTTTTAATAAGATCACAATCAGCTACTGAAGAACCGCCATACTTTTGTACGATTAGAGCCATAGCTATTCTTCCTCATGGTCTCCGGTCCAGATAGGGTCCTGTCCGAAGTGATGCATCCACCATTCTCCCTCGGTCATGCCATCCTCATTTGGATTGAGCTTTATTTCATACCTATCGGAATATTCCATTAAAATACTGTAGGCCGCATTTAACCCGGCCATCTCTTCTGATGTGTCTATGCCTGGATTCCTGTCTGGATGAAGATCTCGGCAGCGACGCCTGTATGCCTCCAGTATTTCTATCCTGGTTACCTGTTCAGGAAGCTTGAGAAGCTTTCTGGCTTGATCTATATCCTTCCAACGATTGTGTCTCATGGTTCATTGGATTGTTGATTGTTGATTGTTGATTGTTGATTGCTCTTGTGAGCTATCTCTCGGACCAACTGCAATACATCAATATCCTCAAATTTAGAAGAGCATGACATGTGCTCCCCTCGTTCTATT
>QNAY01000205.1 GCA_003645605.1 Thermodesulfobacteriota bacterium | reverse complement strand
GTGGTCTGGAAGATGGAACCGTGCCCTTCGAGCTCTTTCCGGATATAATGGGCATTCACAAGGTTTCCGTTGTGGGCCACGGCAAGAGTATGCCCGGCATGGTGTACACAGAAGGGCTGGGCATTCTGCAAGACTGAAGACCCGGTAGTGGAATAGCGTACATGACCTATGGCTATATGTCCTTTGAGATCCTTTAGCCTGGCCTCGTTGAATACTTCATTTACGAGGCCCATGGATTTATGCTCCTGTACTACTTTGCCGTCGGAGCAGAATATTCCGGCGCTTTCCTGCCCCCTGTGTTGCAGGGCATAGAGGCCGAAATATGTGAGCTTGGCTGCTTCGGGATGCCCGAACACCCCGAAAACCCCGCATTCTTCACGCGGTGACCTTGATGGCAGAATTATCATAACGGTAACCGTTCACGCCTCTTTTTTAATTCAAAATTCAAAATTTATAATTCAAAATTGTGTCTGAACGGCCTTTTCGTCAGACATAACTATGATACTCCTGGATCGTCTTGACACCGAACCCGCCTTCAATCATTGACTTGATAGCCAGGGCCGTGGCTCTGGCACCGGCAATCGTGGTACTGTAAGGAATATCGAATGCCAGGGCCGCCCGCCGAATGGAGTATGATTCAGAGACGGCCCTCTTGTTGCTCGTGGTGTTTATGATCAGATCAATATCCCCGTTCTTGATCATGTCCACGATATGGGGCCTTCCCTGCCTCACCTTGTTGACTTGTTTGTTCGGGATTCCATGATTTAAAAGAAAGGCGGAGGTGCCCCCGGTGGCCACAATCTTGAATCCAGCATCGTGGAACATTGCTGCAATGCCCTGTGACGCCTTTTTGTCTTTGTCCTTGACACTTATAAACACCGTGCCGGAAAGAGGCAGTTTCTGCCCTACAGCCAATTGTGACTTGGCAAAGGCCAGGCCAAAAGAGCTGTCTATACCCATCACTTCGCCGGTTGATCTCATCTCAGGTCCAAGGATCGGATCCACATTGGGAAACCGGGCAAAAGGAAAGGCGGACTCCTTGCAACAGATGTGTGATGGCTGAACCTCCCGGATCAGGCCGAGATCCCTCAAGCGTTTTCCCATAATGACCTTGGTAGCCAGCCTTGCTAAGGGGACGCCAGTGGCCTTGCTGACAAAGGGGACGGTCCTCGAGGCCCGTGGATTTACCTCCAGGACATAGACAATATCCTCCTTGACTGCATACTGGATGTTCATCAATCCCCTTACATCAAGTTCCCTGGCAATCGCCCTGGTATGGTCCTTGATCTGTCCCAGGATTTCCCGGCCCAGGGAAATTGAAGGCAGGACACAGGCACTGTCCCCGCTATGGATGCCTGCCTCTTCGATGTGCTCCATGATCCCGCCGATTATCGTATCTTCTCCGTCCGAGATGGCGTCCACGTCGATCTCTGTAGCATCTTCGAGAAATCTGTCAATCAGTACCGGCTTTCCGGGAGATACCCGGAAAGCGGACTCCATGTAAAACTCCAGGTCCTCCTGATCATAAACGATCTCCATGGCCCGGCCTCCCAGGACAAAGGACGGCCTGACCAGCACGGGATAGCCGATCTTGCCGGCTATCCGGATTGCCTCTTCTTTATTAACGGCGATTCCGTTTTCAGGCTGCTCTATGTTCAATTTTTTGAGCAGATCCTGGAAATGATCCCTGTCCTCGGCGCGGTCTATGCTGTCCGGGCTTGTACCAAGGATGGTAACCCCTGCTTCTGCAAGGGGAGTGGATATATTGAGCGGTGTCTGACCCCCGAACTGGACAATAATCCCCTCCGGCTTTTCCTGTTCGACAATGTTCAGGACATCCTCCCTGGTAAGGGGCTCGAAATAGAGTTTATCAGATGTGTCATAATCAGTGCTGACCGTCTCCGGGTTGCTGTTGACCATAATGCTCTCTATGCCCATTTCCTTAAGTGCAAATGAGGCGTGAACACAGCAATAATCAAATTCAATCCCCTGGCCGATCCGGTTAGGGCCTCCTCCCAGGATCATCACCTTTCTTTTCCCTGAATGGCGGATCTCATTTTCCTGCTCATAGGTTGAATAGTAATAAGGCGTATAGGCCTCAAACTCGGCAGCGCACGTATCCACCAGCTTGTAGACCGGCTCTATTCCCTTTGATCTCCGCATCTCCCTTATGGCCTGCTCGTCCGCATCAAAGATCCTGGCCAGTTGCACATCGGAAAAGCCGTATTCCTTCACCTTCCTCAAGAGTTCGGGATCCCATTTGCCGGGCACAAGCCCTTTTTGTGCTATTTGACCTAACTGTTTTTCCAGATCGTGTATCTGCCTGATATGAAAGAGAAACCATGGGTCAATACGGGTCAGCTCATGAATCCTTTCCAGGGTCATCCCCTGATCCAGGGCTGCATAGATATGAAAGATCCGGTTTGAGTTGGGATTAATAAGTCCCTTTTCTATTTTATTGATATCCGGACTGGGCTCCTGGCTTTGAGGTGTATCAGATCCGAGACCAAATCTCCCGATCTCCAGGGATCTGACGGCCTTTTGAAGGACCTCCTTAAAGGTCCTTCCTATGGCCATGGTCTCACCCACAGACTTCATTGAGGTGGTCAGCATGTCTTCAGCACCGGGGAATTTTTCAAAGGTCCAGCGGGGAATTTTTACCACGCAGTAATCAATGGTAGGCTCAAAGGAGGCGAGCGTCTCACGGGTGATATCATTAGCGATTTCATCCAGGGCATATCCAACAGCAAGTTTGGCAGCTATCTTGGCAATGGGGAAGCCGGTAGCCTTGGAGGCCAGGGCCGAGCTTCTGGATACCCTGGGATTCATCTCAATGACCACCATCTCTCCATTTTCAGGGTGAATGGCAAACTGGATGTTGGAACCGCCGGTCTCCACGCCGATTTCCCTGATAATGGCAATGGCTGCATCGCGCATGGCCTGATATTCCCTGTCTGTGAGGGTCTGCGCAGGGGCCACGGTAATGCTGTCACCTGTGTGAACACCCATGGGATCAAAATTCTCAATGGAGCAGATGATGACTGCATTGTCCTTGAAATCCCGCATGACCTCCAGCTCATACTCCTTCCACCCTATGAGAGATTCCTCTATGATGATCTCTGAAATCATGCTGGCATCAAGGCCTGCCCTGGCAAGGTCTTCCATTTCTTCACGATTGTAGGCCACCCCGCTGCCGGCTCCTCCCATGGTAAAACTTGCCCTGATAATCAGTGGGTAACCGATTCTTTCCGCAACCTCTCTTGCCTGATCCATATCCTTTGCGATGCCGCTCTCAGGCACACGCAGGCCGATATGGCTCATGGCGTCACGGAATTGCTCCCTCTCTTCGGCCTTGCGAATAACCGGGATCGAGGCACCGATCATCTCCACTCCAAATTTTCCCAGGAGCCCGGTCCCGGCAACCTTCACCGCCGTGTTAAGACCTGTCTGGCCCCCGAGGGTCGGGAGAATGGCATGGGGCCTTTCCCGTTCGATTATCTTTGCCACAATCTCAGGCGTAATGGGCTCAATATAGGTGCGGTGGGCCGTTTCAGGGTCCGTCATGATCGTGGCGGGATTACTGTTTACGAGCACGACCTCATAGCCCTCTTCCATCAGGGCCTTGCATGCCTGGGTCCCTGAATAATCAAACTCGCACGCCTGGCCGATAATGATTGGACCCGAGCCGATAATCAGGATCTTGTTTATGTCTGTACGTCTCGGCATTATATGTGGGTTTGCGGGTTGCAGGTTTTAAAAATGGTAAACCCTGAACCTTTGAACCTTTGAACCTTTGAACCCCTGAACCCCTGAACCCCTGAACGGTTTACTTATCATTTTGCAATCATGACCCGCATGCGGTCAGAGGCATTCTGCGCATGATCGGCAATAGCGCCTATATGCTCAACCAGCCTGACCAGGTGATATACTACCAGGGCATCTTTGATGGTGGTGAAAATCTTGAATTTCAGTT
>QNAY01000204.1 GCA_003645605.1 Thermodesulfobacteriota bacterium | reverse complement strand
CATTGAATGGGACCTTGGCTTATGAAAGTGAGAAAGGAAAAGGCACCAGCTTTAAAATAGGATTACCTGTCGTAAGAGGACAAAAAATTTAATTATTACTTCAAAAATGGATTTTGCTCAAAAATCCCCAAAACTAAAACGCGATTTTTTATGGAATAAGTCGTACTTAGATGTATGTCGCAATAATGAAAAAATTGAAGCAATGCCGCAAATAGGGCCTTTCATTAGAATCAGATTTCACAGAGGAGATGAGTATGTTGTCTGCATCTAAGATCTTGGTCGTTGATGACGAACCTCGTATGTGTGACAGCTTGAAACTATTGTTAAATAATAGTGGCTATGAAGAAGTACAGACGAGCAATAATGGCCATGAAGCCATAAAATGTATGGCCAAAAACGCCTTTGATCTTGTCTTTCTGGACTTAGTTTTGCCGGATATGGATGGTTTCCAGATCATGGACTACATAAATCAGCAACATGCCGATACTATGGTCATTATTATAACGGGGCATGCCTCCATGCAAACTGCGTTAAAAGCGCTGAGAAGAGGGGCTTACGATTATATCAAAAAGCCCTTCGAGCCTGAAGAATTACTCACAAAAGGAAAAAATGCCATAAATCAAAAGATGTTAACATGTGAGAACCGCTCTATTAATGGAAAGCTGGATCTGTCAGAGAAACGTTACAGGTATCTGATTCAAAATTCCCCTGACATTATTTATACACTGGATAACAAGGGCAACTTTACCTTTATTAGTGATGTCGTTGAGCACTTAACTGAGTTTAAGGCCAAGCAACTTATCGGAAAACATTATACTACCATTATCTATGAAAAGGATCTGGAATAGGCTAATTGGTTCTTTAACGAGAGGAGGACCGACGAACGTGTTTCCCATGGTGAACTGAGAATAAAGATCTGTAACGAAAACAATCGTTTTGGGCCTTGTGAAGTCAAATATTTAACAATGGAGTTGAAATCCACCGGTATGTATAACAAGCCAACTACAGAAGAAGATTCCAAATACCTCGGGGCCTATGGTATTCTGAGAGACATAACTGATAGGAAACGCCTTGAAGCGCAGTTACAAAATGCCCAGAGGTTGGAATCTCTGGGCACTTTGTCAGGGGGTATTGCCCATGACTTTAATAATCTGCTCATGGCTATCCAAGGAAATACATCCTTGATGCTTTTAGATGTGGATTCCAGTCATCCCAGCTACGAGAAGCTAAAAAATATAGAAACATATGTCCAGAGAGGGGCCAATCTTACAAAACAGCTTTTAGGTTTTGCCAGAGGAGGTAAATATGAGGTCAAACCCACTGATTTGAACAAAGTTATAAAGAAACAAAATCGCTTGTTTGGCTATACTCAGAAACAGATTAATATTCATACCACATATGAGGAAAATCTTTGGACCGTGGAGGTCGATCAAAAACAGATGGAGCAGGTCCTGCTAAACCTTTATATCAATGCTTCACAGGCAATGGCCGTGGGTGGAGATCTGTATGTACGGACAGAAAACTTCATAATTGATAAGGATTATATAAAGCACTATCATGCGCGAGCCGGTAGATATGTGAGGATCTCCGTAACCGATACAGGTATTGGTATGAATAAGGCAACTCAACAAAAGATATTTGATCCATTCTTTACCACGAAGGAGATAGGTAGGGGTACAGGCTTAGGACTTGCCTCTGTTTATGGAATCATTAAAAATCATGAGGGTTTTATAACTGTTAGCAGCAAGGAAGGTGAGGGAAGTACATTTATCATTTATCTACCAGCCTCTGAAAAGAAGATCATAGAAGAGGAATGGAAAGGGGAAGGGTCAGTCAAAGACATAAAAAAATCTCGAACTGTCCTTTTGATAGATGATGAAGATATGATTGTCGAAGTTGGCAGAGAAATTCTAGGTATACTAGGCTATAAGGTACTCACGGCCAGAAGTGGGGAAAAAGGAATAGAAATCTATCAACAAAATAAGGACCAGATTGACGTCATCATTCTGGATATGGTCATGCCAAGCATGGGAGGGACTGAGACTTATAATAGGATAAAAAAGATCGATCCTGATGTAAAATTTCTCCTTTCAAGTGGTTATAGCGTAGATAAGGAAGCATCTAAGATACTAAATGGTAGTCGCAATGGTTTTATCAAAAAACCATTCACCATTAATCAACTTTCGGAAAATATGAGAAAAATTTTAGACCAAAAACCGGCTTGAGCAATCCCTTTAGATAAGATAATTTCTCATCCTTCTTGTAATCTATAATTACACTGCAAAGAGATCTTTTCTTTTATCCAATCGGTAGCAACTACCTTTGAATTGTTTTGCGTATTTTTTCATCTCCGATGCCCGTCCCGTGATTTCACCATAGTGTAAAAACGTCCCAGTTTCAGTGTTTGTAATCCCTATGGAAATGCTTATTATAGGGAATGTTCTTGCACGGTTCTGCCTGTCGATGGATTCGATACAATCCTTTATTCTGTCTTCAGGGTTATAGAGGGTGGATATGATTTTGTCAAAGGCATCTATGATTTCCTGAGATGTCTCTTCTATAAAGTTTAAATCCATTATAAATATAAAATCGTCGCCCCCTATGTGCCCTATAAAACTATTATTAGGCTGCTTATTTTTTACGATGTTCAGGATAAGACGTCCGGTCATCTTTATAACTTCATCTCCACGGCTGAAGCCATAATAGTCGTTGAAGGGTTTGAAATAATCAAGGTCTGCATATGCAATAGCAAACTCTTTGCCTTTTTCAAGCCTATCCTGTATCTGCCTGTTTATTGAAATATTTCCTGGGAGCCTTGTTAACGGATTGATCTCGACAACCCTGTTCGATCTAAGAATACATAAATTAACCCTTGCAAGTATTTCTCTTTCAAGGTCGGTTTCCCAAATATAATCTTCAGCAAATGAGGGATCCCAGCTGGAGATATCAAACTGATCAGGCAAAACAGCAAGAACAGGTAATTGATTAAACATAGGATCTTTCTTTAGATTATTAAGAATATTGATTGTGAAAGAATCATCCATATTGATAGCAAGAATTATTAGATCTGGCATAGAATTATAAATATAGTCCAGAGCAGGCTCTATCTTGCTAAAAACAAGTGCCTTGTACAAATTTTTCAAGACACTCTCTATGATATTTATTGAAATGATATATTGAGAAACAACTACAATTGTATTCATTATTACACTGCAAAAAGCCCGAAACATGATTTCGCTCAAAAAGCCCGGGATGCAAGGCGCAAAATTTTCCGGGAATGAGACGTACTTATCGTACGTCGCAGTGACTGGAAAATTGAAGCAATGCCGCAGATTGGGTTTTTTCAGCGGAATCATTCATTATTATAGAGATAGTTCTTCCGTTACCTCCAGGGAATCTTCCATTTCTTCTAGTATCTCTTTTATGTCCGTTTCACTCAATTTAAGGGTCTCAAAAGCGACGGGATTTACCGCAGGCACAAAAGGATCGCCAGCAAAACCCACCCCGTTTGCCCTCATGAAAATATCAGCTAGATGAACAATTGCAGTTTCGATAGGAGCATTTTTTGAGAGGTGTGGTTTATGATGATATTTTATGACTTCTATCAAGTTGCGAGGGAAAAGCCATTTTTCTGCCAACCAAGATCCTATGTCAGCATGATTAGTAACAAAGTGATCCCGTTCTGCCTCAACTATTGTAATCTCCTTGAATTCCGCTTCATTCATTGTTTCTTTGTATTCTTTGGGGAACTCAAGGAATAAAATGATTTTTCCTATGTCATGGAGTAGCCCCGCCGCATAAACGTCATCATAGTCCTTTAGCCCCTTCCTCTTGGCCATTAGCCTTGATGTAAGGGCACACCCGAGAGAGTGTTCCCAGAGCCCTAGCATAGTATTCTGCATAGTATCGTGTCTCATAAATTCTGTCCATTATTTTGGCAATCTGAATTCTTTCAGTATAAATGCATTTAAGCGGCCTTCGCCAGAT
>QNAY01000203.1 GCA_003645605.1 Thermodesulfobacteriota bacterium | reverse complement strand
TAGTGTCTGAACGAAAACTAACCAAAACTGTCATTTCGAGCAAAGCGAGAAATCTTATCGTACTGAAAATACAGGCATTAAAGATTTCTCCCTACGGTCGAAATGACAAAAAGAGGGATTTTCATTCAGGCACTACTTAGCAACAAGAAAATGTTCTGTCAAGGCGGCTTTTGAAAAAAAAGCTTGACCACCTACTTTTTTTATTATTACCACATCATCAGCTTCTAGTCAAAATCGGGCGTAGTCTGATGGATGTGTTCTGGAATAAGTTCAGTTCGGTGGGTTGCGGTAAAACAGCAGTTGTAATCCCGTGAACGGCATGAATTTACTGAATTCGCCATTCCTCTGTTTCACGCCGGATTTCTTCCGTCTTTTGAAGCTCGAAGCGGAGGCGGCTCAGTTCCTTTTCCAGATTTTGTGTCTCTTTCCGCAGATTATTAACACTGGATTGCTGCTTTTTATACTTTGATTTCAATTGAAGGAATTTTTCTTCAGTGGACAGAAATTCTTCCAGCAACTTTGCTTCTCCGGGCATTTCGTACTTACAGGCTTCAGAGCGCATGATCTTGATGTATTCATCCTTGGACCCATCAAAGGCAAATAGATAAAATGCCACTTTGCATGCATAGTTAGGGTTATTGAGCAATGGCTTCAGTTCGGAAACGGCCTTATCAACCTGACCCTCTCTCAGGTGTAGAGTAGCCTGCTTCCATTCGACATTGTGGGATACTGTTGAACACCCAAAAAGAAATAATGTCAGGAAGAATATGGCAAAATAGACCAGAAGGCAGTCCCTTTTTTCGGTAAAACCGCGATATCTTCCGGTGGTGGACTTTCTACCCAAATTTTACCTCCATGGGCCAGGATAATCTCCCTGGCAATTGCCAGGCCGAGTCCGGCACCGTCTTTTATTCGAATATGTTGAATCTGGTAGAATTTATCGAATATCTTTTCTGTTTCAGATTTATCTACTCCGGGTCCGGCGTCAATAATACCAATTCTTAACCATTTATTACCATTATTATCGGCGTGATCCAAGATGATCTTAACTTTTTCATTTTCAGGACTAAATTTCACGGCATTGTGTATGATATTCATAAACGCGCCAAATAGTCCTCCTTCATCAACCGGTATATTCTTTTTCAGTCCTGACACAGGAATTAACTCTATGTCAAGATTTTTCCCCTGGGCCATGGGTCCTAAGGTCTGGATGATATCCGAAAAAACCTTTGTGATGTCCAAAGGGCGCTTTTTGATAGCTTTAAGCCTTGCCTTTAGTCTGGAAAAATGCAGAAGATCGTCTATCAGGTCATGAAATCGACTCATGTTTCTATTTAGTATAGTTACCAAGTTCTGCTGTTCTTCATTTAGGCTACCTATCTGGGGCTCAGAAAGGAGTTTGGATGCTTCCATCATGGAAGTCAGGGGAGTCTTTAATTCGTGGCTTGCTATTCCTATGAAATCAGACTTTAGCTTGTCCAGTTCCTTGAGCCTTTTTGCCATATTATTAAATGCCTCTGCAAGCTTTCCCAGTTCGTCACGAGATTTTATGGTAATCGGTTGATCAAAATGGCCTCCCCCAACGATTTCAGTACCCTGTCGAAGGCGATCAATTGGTCTTTTAATGAATCTATACAGGAACGAGTGGGCAAAAATGACAAACAAGGTAATAGCTCCGGCCAGTACCAATATAGTTATTTCCATTGCCTGCAAGCTAAGGGATGAAATGGTGGAAAACTTGAGACTGATTGCCCGCTGTACGCCTTTTTCCATATTACGCAGCCCTGCCATTATGCCGGAGATTAGGGTCTTGACTTCCTCTTCCCGCTGGGCCTCAACAGGTGTGATCTCGGGCGGACTACTTTTGGGTAAGCTTGCATTGGCAATACCGGCAAGCTTTTCGAGTTTATCCAGATTAAGCTCGATGTCATGAACAATAGGGATAATTTCTTTGGGACCGTCTCTTTGTACACTGGTTAAATTGTCCTTAAAGTCCTGGATTAGGGATATAAGAGATTGGTAGGCATCCTCTTTGTATAGAGTTACGAGACGACGCCCCTCAGCTTCCATTGAAGGGGGTATTGCTTTAAGTTGCTCTATGGTTTTAGATAGTTCTAAGTCGTGTTTGACTACGCTCGTCGCAAAATGTTCCAGCTCTGACAGGCTGTAGATTGATACCCCGCAAGGCAGTATCATAATGAGCGAAAGTATCAGATATCCAAAAAAAAGTTTGTTAAAGAGGCTTATGCCGTTCTTTAGTAGTTTCATTATTTAGGACTTTAACATAACTCAAATATATCTCTCAACAGGAAATAAAATAGAAAAGGAAATGAACAACAAATCCAAGATTGGACCAGTGGATAAAAATACTACTTCAAGTAAACAAATCCTTCTCGTTGATGATGAGGAGGACATACTCGTAACGGTAAAGAAGCGACTCAAGCTCTTTGGTTATGAAGATGTGATCACAGCCTCAGATCCTATAGATGCCCTCAAGATATTCAAGGATCAGGAGGGAAAGATTGATCTTCTCCTGTCTGACCAAAGGATGAGCAACATGAGCGGGCAGGAGCTTATGGAAAAATGTCGAAAAATTGATCCTGATCTTCAGACCATTATTTTTACCGCCTACGGCACTATAGAGAACGCAGTTGAGGCCGTAAAGGCCGGGGCCTTTTCCTATGTCGAAAAACCAATAAATCATGAGGACCTGGCCTTGAAAATAAAAGGGGCCCTTGAGAAGAGAAAATTGTTGAAAAAGGTGGCTGACCTTGAACGTATAGTGGTAGAGCAATTCCAGTTTGCTGACATGATTGGCACCAGCCCACAGATAAAGGCCATATTCAGACAGATAGTCCAGGTCGCTCCTATTGAAAGCACCATAACCATCTACGGTGAATCAGGAACCGGAAAGGAATTGGTGGCTAATGCCATACACTTCCACAGCCCAAGAAGCAAAGAACTTTTTGTGGCTGTTAATTGTGCGGCTATCCCGGAGACGTTACTGGAAGACGAGTTTTTTGGTCATGTAAAGGGGGCCTATACAGGTGCTGTAAGCAGTAAGATAGGCTTTTTCAGACAGGCACATAAGGGCACGCTGTTTCTGGATGAAGTGGGGGAGATGAGCGAGGCCATGCAGGCCAAGCTACTGAGGGTCTTAGAGACAGGAGAAATAAAACCTCTGGGGAACGACAATGTGCACAAAGTGGATGTGAGACTGATAGTGGCAACTCAGAGAGACCTTGGCAAACTGGTTGAAGAAGGTCGTTTCAGAGAGGATCTGTATTACAGGGTTCATGTAGTTCCAATCAATATTCCTCCTTTGAGAGAAAGGCGAGAAGATGTTCTTCTGTTAATGCAACATTTTTTTAAGAAATACGAAACCAAGATGGGTAAAGATATCAAGAGAATCGAGGGGGATGTTATTGATGGTTTCCGAACATATACCTGGCCGGGGAATGTCCGTGAGTTGAAAAACGTAGTTGAATATCTTGTTGCAATTTGTACTGGTAACACCATAACCAGCGCAATGTTTGCAAATACGTCTCTGGCCGATAGTTTTCTGTCCCAAAAAAAAGTCCCGCTAAGAGAGGCCAAAGACGAGTTCATCAAGAAATATCTGGAAGACCTTTTCAGGATTACAAAAGGGAATGTCAGCAGAGCTGCCAACACCGCAGGTTACTACAGGGCGGATTTTTACAAACTTTTTCAGAAATATGGCATAGATCCTAAGAATTATCGCGGCACCAAAAAGGCCGTAAAGACTGAGGATATATCTGCTGAAAATTGAAATTTGAAATTGGGGAAAACACAAAGATGTAAATGCGTTACCTAATTTGTGCCTGAACGAAAACCCCTCTTTTTGTCATTTCAACCGTAGGGAGAAATCTTTAATGCCTGTATTTTCAGTACTATAAGATTTCTCGCTTTGCTCGAAATGACAGTTTTGGTTAGTTTTCGTTCAGACACTAATTTCGAATTTCCAGTTTCGACATC
>QNAY01000202.1 GCA_003645605.1 Thermodesulfobacteriota bacterium | reverse complement strand
GTTGCTATATCCTTTTTACCGCAAAAATAATGGAGGTGGCAATATTTACCAGTGGGGGCGGATTTTTGCCTGCCGCGATAGCGGCTTCGTTCAACAAAAGGGTCAACAGGACGCGAAACAAGCTTCAGTTCTTGTGATCTTAATGGGTCGCGCCTTGTTACCCTTAGCGATAGTGCAGACGCGCTTCGCGCTTTCTGCACTATCGGGCAGAGTTGTGCTTCGTTCCAACGGGCTTTCAGCCATCGCGTTCCACGCGCTGACTATCAACCCGTTGGAGCTGACAAAACCTGAGTCCGCTTTCAATCTCCTCCGGCGCTTGAGCGGCCGGGTTTTGCAGCTCAACTCTGCCTGTTCGGCCACCAACTCGATATTTACGGCGATAAAAATTTCTCCCAAAATGGTAGAATCCGGAATACTTTAAAAAAATTCTACAGCTAAGGCGGGTCCGTTATGTATCAAATTGAAAATACAATAAAAATTGACAAATCATTCATTTTAAAAGAAGACGAAGCGACTTACCATTCTCGCCGGTCAGGAGAGTTACTGCACAGACAGAAACGCTATCGCCTACTAGATCTTTTCTGTGGTGCCGGAGGCATGTCGTTAGGATTTTCAGAGGTTTTCGGCCAACCTTTCCAATCTGTCTGGGCAAATGACTTTAATCAATTTTGCGGCGACACTTATAATGAAAATTTCGGTCCTCATTGTGTTGTCGGAGACATTGTCGAAATACTGGGACAAGGAAGAATAGAGATACCTGAAGCTGATGTTGTGATTGGCGGCCCACCTTGCCAAGGTTTCAGCCTCTTAAACAAAAATCGCGAAAATGACCCCCGCAAAGAATTGTGGCGGCCATACTTAGAGGTTGTCGAACGATCCGGAGCATCGATTTTTGTTATGGAGAATGTCCCCCAGTTACTTGGCACCTTCGAGCATGGTGAGATTGTCGAAGCGGCAAGGTCTCTCGGTTTCCAGGTCTGGCAGAACAAATTAATTGCAGCAGATTATGGGGTTCCTCAAACTCGTACCAGAGCTTTTATAATCGGTTGTAAATTCGCCGATCCAGCGGTGTTGTTTCCGCCTCGGAAAACCCATTTCAATCCCAATGGAAACGGCAAACCGTTAACTCTACCTTTTTTTAATAAAGATGAATACCTGCCAACACCGCCGAAATGGAAAACAGTAAGAAACGCTATTGCTGATCTACCACTACCGGAAGGGACGGAAATAAGAAATGTCCCTCCTCCTTTAGATTTGCATTTTGGTAGAAACCCTACGGAATTAAGCCGCAAAAGATATCGAGCAATTCCGCAGGAAGGGATGAACCGGTTTGATCTCCAGAGAGTTGCTCCCGAGTTGACCCCACAATGCTGGATTAGAAAAAAATCAGGGGGCACGGATCTGTTTGGTAGGCTTTGGTGGGACAGGCCTTCAGTAACGATACGCACCGAATTTTTCAAACCTGAAAAGGGTCGCTATTTGCATCCTGAACAGCACAGACCGATCACTCATAGGGAAGCAGCACGATTTCAAAGTTTTCCTGATAGTTTCAAGTTTTTAGGTTCCAAGATAGAAATAGCCAAACAAATCGGTAATGCCGTGCCGCCGTTACTTGCAGCACGGGTGGCGGATGTCGTGAGATTACTTCTTGATCAAAAATATGGACAATGGACATCTTTTCAAGAGAAAAACGAAGTCAAATTATGTCGCGCGTAAGCGGCAAAAATACCAAGCCGGAAATAGCCGTCCGCTCTCTTCTTCATAATTTGGGGTACAGATTTAGGCTCCACAGGAAAGACTTGCCGGGAAAGCCGGATATAACATTACCGAAACATAAAAAAGTCATTTTTGTTCATGGCTGCTTTTGGCACGGTCATACGGATTGTTCACGCTCTAAACGGCCTTCAACCAATGAAGAATTTTGGCGTGAAAAACTGGATAAAAATATTGAAAGAGATAAGGCATCGGTTAAAGCTCTTGAGCAATTAGGCTGGGGTGTATTAACTGTATGGACCTGTGAAGTGAAGGACAAAGATAAACTAAAGACCAAGCTTCTTTCATTTCTTGGAAGATGATATGAGAAACTGAATATGGAATCTGAAAACATCAGAAAAGAACTACAGAAATTATTAACCAATTTTGAACAGGAACTAAAATCCGATAGTTTACGGAACAAAGTCCTTTCTCTTGTCCCCTGTTTTAATCATTTGCGTGATCTTGGGAAATCTCTAATACCTTCCACCATTGCCAAAAGCGCCAGAGATCGAATTCTCCATTATTTTCAAAAATATCCGGCAGTGATCATAAGTGGCGATGAGCTGCTTGTCGTTTCCGGTATCCAAGAATATGCACGAAGAGTTCGAGAGCTAAAAGTACAATTCGGCTGGTCGATTGTTAGCGGTTTGACGGTCAAACAAATGGCGGAAGAAAACGAATTTCCTCTTCCAAATATTGATGTGATAGCAATGGGGCCTTCCGATTATATATTGTTTTCTCCTCAGCAAGATAGAGATGCGGCCCATCGTTGGAACCTTGCCAATGAAATTAGAAGAGAAAACATTTCCGTCCGCGACAAAATATTGAAATATCTAAGGGCGAACGTCGGGCAAAAAGTTACCGGGGAGGAATTGAAATATTTAGCAAAAGATCGATCGGAGTGGGCAAGAAGAGTCAGGGAATTACGCACTGAATTTGGTTGGCCTGTCGTCACTCAAAATACAGGTCGCCCGGATCTTGAAGTAGGTGTATATTTGCTTGAGGCTGATCGTCAAAGCCCTGAGCATGACCGGCATATACCTGACCCAGTTAAAAGAGAGGTGCTTCGAAGGGATAATTACAAATGTACTCTTTGCAATTGGTCTCATGAAGAATGGAATAGATCTGATCCTCGTCATTTGGAGTTACATCATAAAAAACACCATGCCAAGGGCGGCGATAATACGAAAATCAATCTAATAACCGTATGTACGGTTTGCCATGACGAGATACACAGGAAAAAATAATAATAACGGCGAGGCCAAACAAGTCAATAGAGCAGACGCGGGAATAGCGCTCCGCCTAACAGGCCCAATGGAGCCGACTGCGGTGGTGGTGGCCGTAAACTCCGCTACGCTCCGCATTACGGCCCCTTCAGCCATCCTCGCGGCTCATCCGGCGGGCATTCGTTGCAAAGTGGAAAAATGATTTCCCTGATAGGATATTGAACAAATGAGAAAAACCCAGTACTTTGAATATACACGAAAACGACCAGGTCGTGCGCAAATCAAAGATAAATGGATAAAATATGTAATTGATAATCCAGAGAAAATTCAAATCCAGTCAGATGGAAGGATTCGGAAATGGGCTAAGATAACTGAAGTGAATAAATATTTAAGGGTTATTTTGTTAGGGGACCGTGAAACAGTACACAATGCTTTTTTCGACAGGTCTTATAAGGAGGATGAGTAATGCGGGTAAAATATTTTTCTGACACTGATACCGCTCATTTGGAATTTCTTGATAATGATGTGTATGAAACAAGGGAGATCAGTGAAAATATTTATGTTGACCTAGACCAAAATGGCAATTTAGTAAACATGACAATTGAGCATGCAAAGGCTAATGCCGGGCTCAGTGAATTTTCATATCAAGAGATGGCAACACAGACGGCATAAGTCCGCCGAAATAAAGAGGTGTCACGATTATGAGTCATATTAAAATTTTTAATGTTTTCCCCAAGGTTCCCGAACCCCTTGAGTTTCTTACCACCCTGGCCCGCAACCTCTGGTGGTCCTGGCAGCGGGACGCGGTGGAGTTGTTCCGCCGCATTGACCCCCGACGCTGGGATGATACCCGTGGCAATCCGCTGGTTTTCTCCACCAAAGTTACCCAGAAACGCCTGGAGGAACTGGCGGAAGATGAAAGTTTCCTCGCCCATCTCCACAAAGTGGAAGAGGATTTCAATAAACAGGTAAAAAACCCTATTGACTACGCCCAAAGCCCTTATGGAAAAGATAAAAGC
>QNAY01000201.1 GCA_003645605.1 Thermodesulfobacteriota bacterium | reverse complement strand
TTGTTTCCATATTTGATACTGTAACTTATCTGGCACTGGAACGCATGGATTTTTTCGCAACAGTAGATGTCCTCGGATATATAAAGGCGCTGGTGGGCTATTGTAAGCCGTGAACGGTTACAATTTTTCTTTAAAGTATCCGCATAAAAAAAGGGCACTTTGATTGACTCTATAGGTTTGTCCTAAAAACCTTCGTCGAAAAGTGTAAACTACTTTTATGCCTATATGAAGGATGCCCATTTTTTCTTTGTTTTTGGGAAGTTGCTATTAAATACAAGTACGTTAATATCAGATCAAGGTTAACTTTGGCAAATCTATAGAGGCAAAAAATTATATTTCTATTCAAAAAATAGGCATTGTTCATTCACCAGTTTACACTTTTTTCGAAAAAGTGTGTATTGTCGAATTGAATGCGGATGTCGAAACTGGAAATTCGAAATTCGAAATTAGGTAACGCATCCACATTCTTGTGTTTTTCCCAATTTCAAGTTTCAAGTTTCAAATTTCATCGCCAAAATACTATGTTCAAAAAATGGATTAAAAAAATGGCTGGGCCGGAAGGGGAACTAGAGGAAGCCCCCCATGAGGTCCTGATAGTGCTGGATGCAACTACAGGTCAAAACGCCATTTCCCAGGCTAACCTCTTTAGCGAGGTTGTCGGAGTCACGGGGATAGCCCTTACCAAGCTTGATGGTACGGCAAAAGGCGGGATTGTTGTGAGCATTGCCGACCAGATGCAGATCCCCATCCGATTCATAGGCATTGGTGAAAAAATGGAGGACCTTCGACAGTTTAATCCGGAAGAGTTTGTAGATGCCATATTTGCTGAGAGGTAATGGGAAAAATTCAAGAGATATGTCTGTATTTCCAAAACTTTACGGGGTGATAGTAATAGGTGCCGGGCATGCCGGGTGTGAAGCCGCCCTGGCTGCTGCAAGACTGAGGGTTCCCTGCTGCCTCCTCACAATAAACCTGGACTGCATAGCTGCCATGAGCTGCAATCCTGCTGTTGGCGGCTTGGCTAAGGGGCATTTAGTCCGGGAGGTAGACGCCCTTGGGGGCGAAATGGCGAAAAATACTGATGCCACAGGGATTCAGTTCAGGCAGCTTAATACCTCAAAAGGGCCTGCGGTAAGGTCCTCCAGAGCGCAGTCAGACATGCTGCGCTATCGCCTCTCCATGAAACAAGTCCTTGAGGATCAAGAAAACCTGGATGTATATCAGGCAATGGTGGGAAGGATCCTGGCCAGGGAAGGACGGGTATACGGGATTGAAACCACGCTCGGCCAAGAGATTCATGCAAGTACTGTGGTGGTCACAACAGGGACATTCCTCAAAGGACTTATCCACATAGGGCTTAACCGTTTCCCTGCCGGACGTATGGGCGATCCTCCCTCCAACAGGCTATCGAGATCCTTGGCAGAATTGGGTTTCCGCATCGGAAGGCTTAAGACAGGCACTACCCCTCGCCTGCACGCACGGTCAATCAACTTTGAGGGGCTTGAGGTCCAGAAAGGAGACCCACGACCAAAGCCTTTCTCATTTGCCACGAAAAAAATTCCCTTGCGACAATTGCCCTGTTATCTGACCTATACCAACGATAAAACACATAAGATCATCCAGGGAGGATTGGACAGGTCCCCGCTTTTTACAGGCGTAATCGAGGGTGTAGGTGCCAGATACTGCCCGTCAATTGAGGACAAGGTCTTCCGTTTCCCTGAAAAGCCAAGGCATCAGATATTTCTGGAGCCCGAGGGACTGAATACAGTTGAAATCTATCCCAACGGTATTCCCACAAGCCTGCCTATAGACGTACAACTGGCAATGGTCAGGAGCATAGAGGGGCTTGAAAACGCAGAGATACTTCGACCCGGATATGCAATAGAGTATGACTATGCAGACCCTGTGCAGCTCAAGCCTTCCCTGGAGACCCATCTGGTCAAAGGCCTTTTCTTTGCAGGACAGATCAATGGGACATCCGGTTATGAAGAGGCTGCGGCCCAAGGCCTCATGGCAGGCATAAACGCTGCCCGGCAGGTGCGGGAAGAGGATCCTGTGATTATCGATCGGTCTCAGGCCTATATAGGTGTACTGATAGATGACCTTGTGACCAAGGGTACAAAGGAGCCCTACAGGATGTTTACCTCAAGGGCGGAGTATCGGCTGCTCCTGAGGGAAGATAACGCTGATCTCAGGCTTATGCCTCTTGGAAGACGTATCGGCCTTGTGGATGATAATGCATGGGGACTGTTTGAAAGGAAACAACAGGAAATTTCGCGTGGTCTTGAAATGATCAAAAGAATAAAGCTCCACCCAGGGGCGGAGTTGAATAACTGGCTTCAATCCCTTGGTTCAAAACCCATCAGGCAGCAGGTCAGTATTGAAGACATCCTGCGTCGCCCTGAGCTTGATTTCAAAGCTATGGCCGAAAGATATACCGAGCTGAAGGACCTATCCTCTGAAGCAGCATGCCAGGTGGAAATCAAGACCAAGTACTCAGGCTACGTTGCTCGTCAGGAAGCTGAGGTGGCCAAATTCCGAAAATGGGAATCTGCCCGCCTCCCATATGACATGGATTATAAAAATATCCCAGGGCTGTCCACTGAAATCAAAGAGAAGCTGAACGCTCAAAAACCTGATTCCCTTGGGAGGGCCTCACGAATTTCCGGAATTACACCGGCTGCAATCACCGCTGTCCGGATTTATCTGAAGAAGAAAGGTCTGATTTGATTGGAAAGTTCAACCTGAAAGAGGCCCCCTGCTCGACTTCTTCCAGTTCAATGCTGCCACCCATCTGCAGGGTCAGGTCTCTGGCAAGAAACAGCCCCAGTCCCAGCCCTTCCTCTTTTGTGCTCGCAAATGGCTCAAAGAGCCTGTCACGCATGGTCTCAGGCACCCCCGCGCCATTATCCTTTACCCTGACAATCACCTGCTCATTGTCCCTTACTGCACTTACAGACAGAAGCGAGGCGGCAGTTTCCGATGAAAGGGCATTTTGCCCGAGCAAAAACAGCAGATTTTGTAACAGATCCCGATCTGTCTCAATGGTAATTTCATCCGGGCACTCGATATTTATCTCGCATGAATGATCCAGAGAATCGAGTCTTTTCTTTACATCATCAAGTAAGCAGCATAGTTCTACATCCTTGAAATATGGCTCTCTTCCCTTATAGAAATTCGATATTTCGTTTATTTGTTTGGCGAGATCTCTGGCCTCATGATAAATGGCTTCTGCCTGGTCCTTTAATGCCATATCCGTGCTTAGATGTCTTGCAAGCATCTGCGCCTGTCCGGCCAGTATGGCAAGAGGGGTCTTTACCTGGTGGGCCATCTGTGCAGTCATCTGGCCAAGGAGGGCCAGCCTTTCATGCTTTTTAAACTTCCGTGCCATAAGAAAGCTCTCTGTGACGTCCTGTACAAGGACCAAATCCTGAGATCCGGAAGTCGGCAACATGCTTAATTGAACAACAGTCTGGTCTAACTCAAGGATTCTGGGACTGTTTTCTTGCAATGACGCCAATAGTCCGGTTAAGGACTGCCCGCTTCTCATGTCCTCGGGCAATAGCTCAACAGCACTTCGGTTTATCTCATTTATCCGGTTGCCTTTAAGTTCCAACAAACCTAAATGAAGGGCATCAGCCACTTCCCTAAGCCGCTTTGACGCCTCTAGTGCTTCCTGATATTTTGCTGAAGCAAGCCCGACAAGCAACTCCGAATGGAAAGAAGACGGTTCGGTGTTTGAAGCCCTGCGCTTCCGTAGAATTACCACTAGGGCCATACACGTAAAAAGCCAGAGTAAGAGTAAAATGCTTAGAGAGAAAAAACAGGTTGTTGACATTACACCCCTTTACCGTTTTCGGTAAAAAGGCCGAAGAAGTTAAATAGTGTCTGAACGAAAACTAACCAAAACTGTCATTTCGAGCAAAGCGAGAAATCTTATAGTACTGAAAATACAGGCATTAAAGATTTCTCCCTACGGTCGAAATGACAAAAAGAGGGGT
>QNAY01000200.1 GCA_003645605.1 Thermodesulfobacteriota bacterium | reverse complement strand
TAGGATTTTTTGTTGTATTCAAGGCGCGAGGAGTGAGCATAACGGGTTATGTGATCGACAAGCAACGAAGAAGACGGCAAAAAAGACATTAATTTGTTCAAGTTATTTATTGTACGTTCCTTAGCTCTCAATAATACTGAGCTTGGCATAATCAAGGTGCAGGGTCTTTTCGCCGGCAACGTCAAAAAGCACCTGTATCTTCTTTGGACTAATGTCCCTGATCACCCGCCCCGGTCCAAAGATCGGGTGCCTGACCCTTTTCCCCGGTGTAAAGATACCGGAGCCGGTTTGATCAGACCCAGAGCTACCTTGGAGGTCTATTTTTTGGATGCGTTCTGAAGGTTTTGAAGATGCTCTGGTGACATCCGGCATGTACCGGCTTTCTTGATAAATCTTTTCATCAGTATCTATTTCCTTTTTCCATAACTGTAAAAGGTCGGAAGGTATCTCATCCAGGAACCGTGATGGCCTGGCAGGGAGTAAGCCTGTACCTGA
Organism: Thermodesulfobacteriota bacterium; assembly: GCA_003645605.1. Classification (GTDB taxonomy): domain Bacteria; phylum Desulfobacterota; class Dissulfuribacteria; order Dissulfuribacterales; family UBA3076; genus UBA3076. The sequence continues at coordinate 3,510 of QNAY01000200.1, read as the reverse complement.
GACGCTTATAAAGGCGGGGTAACAAAAACACAAAAAGTCTTTGGCCCTGGTTGCGGCCACATAAAAGAGCCTGCGTTCTTCTTCTATTTCCTTGGTACGAAAGGAAGCCGCAGGCGACGGAAAGCGTCCCTCCGCCAGTGACAAGATCAAGACTGCCTTCCACTCAAGACCCTTGGCCGAGTGCATAGTGGAAAGGACCATCCGTTCTTTCTCTTTTTCCGTCTCTTCTTGGTCCGGAGGGTCCAGGGCCAGATCAGCGAGCATAGACACCGCGTCGTCATACCGGGCTGACAATCCTCTCAGGTGTGCCAGCTCCCGCAGACGTTTGGGATAATCTTCATGATGGATTTTTTCCAGATGTGGCCGATACCAGGTCTCGAGCTGTAAAAGCAAATCAGGAAGGTTCACCGGCATGTCATGGAGTCCTTTTAATAAACTCCCGAGTCCTCTTACTGTTTCTCCCCAAGCCGCCTTGGTTTTATAGGTTGAAAGACATTCCAGGGGATCTTCGCTTTTTATCAGTTGAGAGAAAATTTTTTCTACGCTCTTGATGCCGAGACGTTCGATTAATAGGAGGATTCTGCTCCAGCTCAGCCGGTCCAGCGGGTTTATAAGAAGGCGAAGGAGCGAGAGAAGATCCTTGATATGGGCGGCCTCAATGAGACGCATTCCGCCGCGTTTGACAAAGGTTATTCTGCGGCTGCCTAATTCGGTCTCAAGGTGAAAGGAATGAAAACCAGCCCTGAAAAGTACTGCGATATCAGAGGGTTTAAACCCATTTTTCAACAATTCCTGAATACGGTCGGCAACAAATTTTGCTTGGTCCACCTCATCCTTTGCCGTGTACAGGTATGGTGGATTTCCCCCCTTTCTCTGTGTTGTCAGTCGTTTTGTAAATTTTTCCTTGGCATTGGCAATTATGGCGTTGGTGCAGTCCAGGTTGGGCTGAGTGCTGCGGTAGTTCCGCTCAAGTTTTATTATCTGAGTTTCGGAAAACATATCAGGGAAGTTCATAATGTTCTTGAAATTTGCCCCTCTGAAGGAATAGATGGACTGTGCATCATCTCCGACGACCATTACATTGTCATGACCGCAAGCCGTAAGGTGTACGATCTCCGCTTGGGTGGCATTTGTATCCTGATATTCATCCACCATTATGTATTGAAACCAGGAACCCATGGATTCTCTGACCTGGGCATGTTCTTTCAGCACATCTCTCCACCTGAGGAGCAAGTCGTCGTAATCCATGAGTGCGTGGACTTTTTTATATTTGCGATAGACCGGGATGAGTTTTTCCAATCCCGCCAGTTCCCCCATGAGGTGCGGATAACTCTGCTCAATCACTTCGGATACATATCCTCCGCAGTTCTCTGTCTTGCTCACAATTGAAGCCAATGTGGATTTTCGGGGAAATTGCTTTCCGGGCCCTGTGAGTTCTAACTGACGGGCCAGGAGGTACAGGAGGTCCAGCATATCTGATCTGTCCAGTATTGTGAAGTTGCTGGGATATCCGATCAGGTGCCCATAGCGCCTTAACATTCTATGGGCGAAACCGTGGAAAGTGCCTCCTGTTACCTGCTGACATCGGGGCCCTACGATCCGGGAAGCCCTGGCCAGCATGGTGGCGGCAGCCTTTCTGGTAAAGGTCAGAAGCAGGATTTTGTCCGGCTTCACTCCTTCCCGGATAAGCCGGGCAACTCTGTAAACCAGGGTACGGGTCTTGCCGCTTCCGGCACCGGCTATTACCAAAACCGGGCCGTTCATGATCTCTACTGCCCTGAGCTGTTCCGGGTTGAGTTCACGTTTAAAGTCAACAAAAACCCCTTTTGGGTCTGGGATGCCGGTTGACATTGTCATAAGATTAGGGAGTATTGAGCTCAGCAACCAGAGGGAGGTCCATCATTTCTTTAATGGTGTACTGGAGGGGAAGGGCAAAGAAGAAGTTGTTCCCGAGATTGGTTGCTTCGTAGCCGACAATACCGCCATGGACTTCCACAACCTTTTTCACAAAGTGTAATCCATGGCCGACACCCTGCTTGTTTTCAGAACCTGTCCCGCGAAAACCCTCGTCAAAGATGCGGGAAATTTCCTCTGAAGGGATATGCGGCCCGGTTGTATAGACATTAAATTTGATTCCAGGCTTTCCTGGGTCGAAAAAGTCTTGTATTATCTCCTGTCCGTAGGACATAAATTTGATGGGTTCTCCGTGTTCGTTAATTACCTCCCGGCAGTATTTCTCCGCGTTGGAAAACAGGTTCGCATAGACCTGGGAGATAAGCCCTACATCCACTGCTAATGGGATATCTTCGTCAGGCATCTCGCCAAGATGATAGTCTATACGTATGCCCCTACGTTCAAGCCGTTGTTTATAACGTTCGAGTTGTGGGTCTAAAACCTCTTTCCTGAAGCGACACATCTTGCGCCGCAGTACCAGATGTCCTTTCTCAAAGTGATCCCTTCTGAGCAGGCTCTCAAGAAAAAGACTGGTATTCTGATAGTGTTTATCAATTTCTTCATACTGCCCAAGGATATCTTTACGCAAGTTGGAAAGGCTATCCTGTATCTGCTCTATATGGCATATCTCAATGCATTCTTTCTTGATCCCGGCTTCTATCCTTTCCCCCATATTTTTTTCAATATCTTCAAGCTCCCGGATCTTTTTTCTGAGGTTGTTTAGAAAGAGCTTGTATTTCATGTTGGGCACCAGGACATTGTGCTCAATGTCTGCTACAAGCGCATTGATGAACTTGATGTGCTTTTCACTCTGTACTGAAATCAACTTGTAGTGCAGATTGTATCCTATTCTGTTTGCGTACTTTTCAAAAAACAGCCTGTCATTCTCTCCAAACTTAGATAGGGGAAATACTGCGAACAGGCCTATAATTTCCTCTGCCTGTGCTAAAGGTTTCCTGGTTAACAGCCGCCGGTTACCCCTGATAGGTGATACAAACGTGTCACCTGTCTCATAGGCGGATTCGCAGATTCTGATATCCTCGGGAGGATTCATGCCGCAGACCTTCAGTCCTCTGATGGAATCGCAGGCAATATGGAGCTTTTTGGTATCCGGATCGACTAAATAAAGGCAGGAATCAAGGCCCATGAACTCCTTGGGGACAAAGACACACACCCTGTAGAAATTCTCCATGGTCTCGAACTCTTGGGCCAGATCGAAAAAGGCCCTAAGTGTCCTTCCCTGGATATAGGTAAAACCGTATTTTTCATAATCTTCCTGTTTCCTGCGTATTCTGCCTAAGAACGTAGCAAGCTCAGGAGGATCTGTGGGACAGTAAATGGTCATAAGAGAATTACTATATAGTTTAACAGAGTTAACAGAAATTACAAAACTTTTGAACCCTGAACCTTTAAACCCTTGACCGGTTACCTATTTAGTGTATGAACGAAAACTAACCAAAACTGTCATTTCGAGCAAAGCGAGAAATCTTATCGTACTGAAAATACAGGCATTAAAGATTTCTCCCTACGGTCGAAATGACAAAAAGAGGGGTTTTC
>QNAY01000199.1 GCA_003645605.1 Thermodesulfobacteriota bacterium | reverse complement strand
GCCGCTCCAGGTTATTGGTTACCCCCAGATATATCACTTTGTTGTTCCAATTTGTGAGCAGATACACATAATATGTCACAGTCATGGGCATTTAAGATTTCTCCCTTCGGTCGAAATGACAATTCGGTCGAAATGACAATATGGGCGTGAACGCTTACAGATAATTCAAACAAATTCAAGGTCCTTGCTCTCATCTATTCCTTTTATGACCGGTTTCTTAAAGATTTCCCCATGGCTTGCAGGCCGGGTTGTCATGTCTGTTGTACTGTAAATATAGTTGCCACCTCACTTGAAGCCGGATACCTGCTACGTTCCTCTTTTTTTGATGATCTCGATCTTAATAAATTGATGTTTTCAGCAAAAGCGAGACCGATTTACAGACCGGGCCTGAGTACTAATCAAATAGCGGATATTTGTCTCAGGCAGGAGGAGATCCCTCCAGATATAGGAGAACATGGAGAAGGAGTCTGCCCTTTTTGGGACCAGGAAAGACTTTGCAGTGTTTATAAACACCGTCCATTTGCATGCAGGGCAATGTCTTCAAGGGAAATCTGCCAATACGGTGGTGAGGCGGATATGGAGCCTTTTCTTGTTACGGTGAATCTTGCCGTCTACCAGATCATAGAGCACCTGGACAAAGAAGGAGTGTCAGGAAACCTGCTGGACGTATTAAGCGAATTGGCAAACAATCGGGTTGAAAGTCCTGGTACTGTAAATGGGCTTATCTCAAACAGGGCCTTGCCGGGTTTTCTGGTGTCTCCCAATGAACAGGTACGATTTAGGGCCTTCATGCGTAATCTTGAAGATTTTCAGGTTGGAGATACTACTCTAAAAGCCTTTCTTCCAGAATTTTTTGTAGCATAATCAGGCAGACCTCAACCAGCCGGCCAGGCTCAAGCCAATGTAAGTCACAAGCCATCCGATAAGGAGTGAAAGAGGTATTTTCCTGTTGCTCGCCCAAGGTAGCGATGAGAAGGCGATTACCGGTATCAGCGGATACAGAATTCCAGCTCCGAGTGGCGGAAAGTGTCGCAAGAGTTCCTGTATTCCCAGAAAGAACCACGGGCCCTGTATCAGGTCTATGTTTTTTCCAGGGAGGTCTATAGGTGCGTGAAACAGAATAGCCACTGCGATAGAACCGGCTAGAATACTCAGAAAAATCTTTCCGCTCAGAATCACACGACGGGTGTGATACCAGGTGCCAAGCCCCCATAACAGGGCGGTAAGGAGCAGATGCATAAGGTAGATACGGCTTAAGCCCTCATCTGTGCTTGCTATCAGGAAACGGTTTAGTCCTGATCCAATCAGTGGGATTTTCAGTAGGAGGTGTTCGGCAATTGTGCCCGCAGCCTGACCTGTTCCATCATAGCGTAGAACATATCCGGTAAACAGGGCAAGGATACTTATGGGGATGGTAAGGCTCAGGACAGTCCACTGTCTGGGGCCTGAGGGCCGGATAGAGATTTTTGGCAGATCATCAATACTTTGCCATGCGTGATAAATAAGTATAAGGAAAAATGCCTGGCTGGTCCAGAAGTGCAGGGCTCTCCAGAAGGCACCAAAGGGAAGTATTGCTTCGATGGCGACGCTGGTTACAAAAGGGTCTGCCACCTCGTACTGGTAGGCCACAACAAAACCCGAGCCTATAGAGGCCAGCAATGCCGCAATAGTCATCTCCCCGACTCTGTCAAAAATCAGCATTGTAAGAAGAAGTCTCTTATTTGCGGACAGTCCCTAACCTAACCGCCTGTTCAGGGCGTTCCCTTTCATTTCGGTCATCAGAGGCCCAAGGATAGCCTCCCTGCCGACAAAATCCGGAAATAACCCGTGGCTGAGATCGAATTCCCCCGGGAAATCAGAGGTAAGGAAGTCTAAAAGATGCTCTCTTATCTTCTGTGCGGTAGAGCACTCAAGAATATCTCGAACCAAAGCGCTGCATCGGTTCTGGTTACTCATTCGAATCATGCGTTTGATCTTTGGTATATCCAGGGCATTCATGCTCAGTTCGTCCAGACCCATGCCGATAAGTACAGGAAGATACATCGGTTCTCCTGCCATTTCCCCGCAAACCGCCACCTCAATTCCTGCTTCATGGGCTGCCTCTATTGTACGATAGATCATCCTCAAAACACCGGGATGTAAAGGCTCGTAGAGATGTGCCACATATTCGTTACCTCTATCGATTGCCAGGGAATACTGAATAAGATCGTTGGTACCTATACTGAAAAAATCCACTTCCCTGGCAAGGACATCCGCCAGAAGTACAGCAGAAGGGACCTCTATCATAATGCCTGTCTTGATATCTTCATCAAATGGAATTTCCTCTCTCCGCAGCTCATTCCTGGTCTTCTCCAAATGTTCCTTGACCTGAATTATTTCTGACTTGCCGGATACTAAAGGGAAAAGCATCCTCACATCCCCGTATGCACTGGCCCTGAGTATTGCTCTGAGCTGTGTGCGAAAAAGATTTGACTCTTTCAAGCAGAGCCGAATTGCTCTCAACCCGAGGGCTGGATTGCTTTCATCGTCCTGAGAGACTGATGACAAAAACTTGTCTCCGCCGATATCCAGAGTACGGATTGTTGTTGGAAAGGGTGACATGCGCTCTACGACTTCTTGATAAGCCAGAAAAAGTTCCTCTTCAATGGGAAGCTCCTTGTGAGCCAGATACATGACTTCGGTACGGTAGAGCCCTATCCCTTCAGCACCATTGGATATGACAGAGGAAATCTCCTCGATGAACTCTATGTTAGCCTTGATCTTAAACCTGAATCCGTCCTGTGTCTCTGCTGGGAGGTTACTGTATTGGATTACATCCAGGCGATATCGTACGTAATCCTCCTGTTTCTCCCCATAATGTCGTAAGAGCTCATCATCCGGATTTACTACTACATCACCACATAGGCCGTCTACAATCAAAGTCTCCCCGGAAAATATGGAAGACGTGGCGTTTTCCAGACCTACAACTGCGGGAAGACCGAGCGATCTGCCCAGAATCGCTGTGTGGGATGTTCGGCTCCCCATGTCTGTAACAAACGCCAGGATTTTTTCTTTGGCCATTTGGATCGTATCAGCAGGAGACAGATCGTGCGCCACCAGTATAACCGGCTTCTCCAGTTGGCTGAAATCCGCCGCAGGACTCCCGGACAAGAGCTTCTGGACTCTCCGCACTGCATACTTAATATCTTCAAAACGTTCTCTGATATACGGATCCTTTACCTGCTCAAAAAGTTCTCTGACATAATCCAACGCATTATTGAGGGCCCACTCTGCATTAATCTGTTCTTCAGAAATTAACTTTAAGGTCCGATCATAGACCATTCGGTCTTTGAGCATTAACAAATAGGTTTCAAAAATTCCTGAATGTTCCCTGAATTCCTCCGGGATCTCTGCGATCAACTGTTTTATCTGATTTGCCGCCTCAGATACAGCATTTTCAAAGCGTTGTTTCTCCTGGTCAATCTCGCCTTTTTCAATTTGCCTTTTTAATATCTTAACCTTGTGGTAATCCAACAGAAAGGCAGGACCAATGACCACTCCAGGCGAGGCCCCTATTCCTTTTAATACTACAGAATCACTTTTTCCTTCTAACATCTTGATTAATCCAATTCGCCAAAGCGACTTTCTACTAAGGTCTTAAGGTCTGTCACTGCCTGGTTTGAATCCGAGCCAACCGCCCTGACTGTCAGGACGCTTCCATGAGGGCAGGCAAGGGTCAAGACCTCAAGAATATTTTTCCCATCTACTTTTTCCCCATCTTTCATAAGCCATACATCAGCATTAAATTCACTTGCCTTTTGAGCAAAACGGCAGGCCGGCCGGGCATGGAGTCCCAGCCTGTTATATATGGTTACAGTGGCTTCACATTGCATAATTTTAAACTAGTACCTAGTGCCTGAACGAAAACCCCTCTTTTTGTCATTTCGACCGTAGGGAGAAATCTTTAATGCCTGTATTTTCAGTACGATAAGATTTCTCGCTTTGCTCGAAATGACAGTTTTGGTTAGTT
>QNAY01000198.1 GCA_003645605.1 Thermodesulfobacteriota bacterium | reverse complement strand
ACTAACCAAAACTGTCATTTCGAGCAAAGCGAGAAATCTTATCGTACTGAAAATACAGGCATTAAAGATTTCTCCCTACGGTCGAAATGACAAAAAGAGGGGTTTTCGTTCAGGCACTAGATATTAGTGCAGTGTCTCTTAAATTCTGCACGCTATATCGGCAATACAAAAAGTGTATAATATGGTTTTATATTTCAGCCATTTTCAACATTTTTATCTAACATTTTCAACAGGATACATTGATTAAGTGTATCAAATAGGTTACATTTTAGCACATACATCTAAAGGCCAAAATCGTTAACGGAACTTATGAGACGCGACATTAGTAACTATTCAGGTGGATAGACTGAAGGTAGAAGGCTAATAGGGACAAAGCATTCGTGATCACACAAATTTAGATGTTTAGACTGAAGACTAAAGACTTTTAGGGACGAAACTTAGGGCATTCGATTGTTGCGAAACATTTGAAATGCTTCAGTCTTCAGTCTATCCACCTGAATAATTGCCTCTGCATAAACAAATAGAAAGATTTTAGCTGCGAGGACCCTTGAGAATCTACGAAAACTCCAAAGGCTTTTCCACCACTGCAGCCGGTTATCTTCCGGTTCTCAGCAAGTACGGTGTGCTGGTAGCGGAAGATGTTGCACAGGAGAGAGATCTGCTGGTCGCCCACCTTTCCGAATGGGGGCTGAATGTCACTGGTGCTGCGGATGGCAGAGAAGCTCTGTCTGTCTTGATAAATGACGATACAATCCGTCTCCTTATCACTGATTTGCATATGCCTGAGCTTGGTGGCCTGGAACTTTTACAAGAGGTAAAAAACCTGGCAAGGCCCAAGCTGTATTCTATTGTCCTCAGCGGAATCAAAGACAGGCAGACCCTGATCAATGCACTGCAAGCCGGGGCTACTGATTACATGGTCAAACCCTGCCATCCTGAACAGATATTCGCCAGATTGGCAGTGCTTGATCAGGTCATGGCACTTGAAGAAAAATATCAGGCACTGATCAAGGACCTGTTCGATGTAATGGGAGAAATGCTGGGCAGTCGTGATCCTTATAGTTGGGAACACAGCTTGAGGGTCGCTGCCATATCCAGAAGAATAGGTCTTCGTCAAGGACTGTCATCAGAAGAACTGGAAGTTTTAGAGATGGGTTGTCTTATCCATGACATCGGGAAAATCGCAATACCGGACGACGTACTCTTAAAGCCCGGCCGTTTTAACAACGTCGACAGACAAATCATGAACATGCATCCAACCATTGGGGCAAAGTATCTTGCTTTCCGCTATCCTGATGACAGAGTGACCGAGATAATCCTTTATCACCATGAGCGGCTGGACGGAAGCGGCTATCCAGAAGGCCTGAAAGGAAATGCTATAAGCCCCATGGTAAGAATAGTGGCAGTGGCAGACATATATGAAGCCTTGATCGCAAAACGGCCCTATAAGACCTCGATACCCGGTAGTCAGGCCATAGAAATATTAAAAGACGAGGCGAGAAAAGGACGACTTGACCAAAATGTCGTAGAAGACCTGGAAGAGGTCGTATATGACTGGAATCCCCTGACTATACAGAGACATCCAGGCAGGGACATAGATGAGCTTGAACTCTTTAGGCGAATCACCTATTTCAGGGAACCTATGTGTAGCTTTTATAACTACCGTTATCTATTAACATTGGACAAAGTCACTGCTCTTAGTATAGATAGACCCGAGTATTTTATGATCTTAATCAACTTCAAAAATTTGAAGCAAGTAGACCGGAATTGGGGTTATCTCAGGGCAGACCAGATATTGGACGAAATTGGGGAAAATATACAGCAATCCATAAACGACTTCTCTAAGACAAACCGTGATATAGATGGCAAGGCTCTGCTTTTTCGAAGGGCATCGGATTACTTAATGTTTGCAAACTATCCGTATGATTTCATGCAGCAGTTATCCGACCTGATTCAAGACCAGTTAGATACATGCAAGAATGAGTGGGAACTTGAGACAGGTTTTTTGCTTGAATCTTTTCCCTCCACCTGTTCTTTGGAAAATGCCTTGAATCAGCTCCTGGGGACTGACAATAGAGGCATCTAATGACAGACCATACCCAACAGACCAAAAAAGGTGAATACCATCTATCTGAACAAATAACTGAAGTCGCACGTAATACACTTAAAAATTTAGTCCAAAAAAAATTGCTGCCCTTGCCTGACATATATTCAACTGAATTCTGGCATGTTGTACATGAAAATGGTTATGACGAAATTATATTCAAAAAGATCAAGCATCCTATAATCCCCAGCCAAATGCTGAAGGGATTTCTGGAACAAACGGATCAGATATTAGATGGTGTCAAGGATACTGTCGGCTCCTTTACGTCAGATGCGAAGGAACACGTGATCGCCATAACTGCCGGCCTGAAATCACTTGAACAAAAAGTTCAGCATGATCAAGAATTAAAGGGGGAAATCAAGCAGCTTTTGGAATACAACGAGACCCTTTCATTGCACATTGCACAGGCAGAAAAAGAATTTATGGAACAGGCCGGTTTCATTAAGAGTCTTCAAAAAAAGTTGCGCGTAGATCACCTTACCGGCCTCAATAACCGCAGAGCACTGGAAATAGATCTAATAGGCGAGATGGCCAAGGCCAGGAGATACCAGTTTTCCCTGTCGATCATAATGATTGACCTTGACCGCTTCAAGGAAGTCAACGACTCATTTGGATACCGGATCGGAAACAATGTGTTACAAAAATTAACTGATATCCTTCGTAATACTGCGAGAGAGGTTGATGGTATATACAGGTATGGTGGTAAAAATTTTGTCATCCTGACACCTCACACTAACTGCCGGGATGGAATAACTTTGGCTGAACGTCTCAGAAAACGAGTGGCCAGACACGTATTTACCGTAAAGCGAAAAGGGCATCGCCTAACAGTCAAGGCATCCTTGGGAGTCACGGAACTGAACCTGGAAGACACTGTGGACTCTTTGCTTATTCGCGCTGGCAGGGCACTTCACAAAGCCAAGACTTCCGGGAAAAACAGAGTTGTCGGTTTGTGTGGTGAAAACTCCCAATCAAATAACACATAGTAAACCCCTGCCAGGACTCCCATACTACAGAGACATTTGCGAAAGATGGATTTTGCAAGCGCCTATGCTACTTGACGATCCCCTCCTGCCATAGTAGCTAAGGCCCCACCCATTTCTATGGACTTGATGGGCTGAAAGACATTTTTATAAAAAACAAAAAACTGCAAGAAGGATTGAAATGGCAATCGTATTACCTTTTCGTGGAATAAGATACAATGCTGATCAGGCCGGGGATATGGTCCAACTGGTGGCCCCGCCTTATGATGTAGTTGATGATGAGAAACGAGATGGCCTTGTGTTAAGAAACCACTACAACATCTTTTCCCTTGAATTATCCAAGCCTGATTTCAGCGGGACGCATAAAGTAGATAAATACACCTGCGCAAAAAAGAAATTTGAAGGTTGGTTATCCAAAAAAATCTTAGAGCAAAAAGATGAGCCTGCTATCTATCCTTATGATATCAGCTTTTCCACCCTAGGTAAAAATTCATGCAGAAAAGGATTTGTGGCATTGATACGCGTAGAGGACTGGGAGAGTCGAATTGTGCGTCCCCATGAACGGACCTTCGACAGTATAACGGAAGATCGATTTCATCTACTGCAAGCTACAGAGGCCCAGTTCAGCCAAGTTTTCATTCTCTATCGCCACAGCCCGGATACTGCCCGCGTCTTAGCCAAGTCCGAGAGAAAAGAGCTTTATACCGTAAAAGACGAAGCTGGAAATACCCATAGGTTATGGAAGATAACTGACGTGGACAGGCTAAAATCTCTTCATGAGTGTCTGCTGGAAACTGTTCTGTATATAGCTGACGGTCACCACCGCTACACCACTGCTATTAAATACCGAAACGAGATGCAAAAGGTTTATGGAAAAGATCCGTCAAAGCCATATAACTACCTGATGGTTTATCTCGTAGATTCAGAAGATCCCGGCCTTGT
>QNAY01000197.1 GCA_003645605.1 Thermodesulfobacteriota bacterium | reverse complement strand
AGGTTATTGGTTACCCCCAGATACATCACTTTATTGTTCCAATTTGTGAGCAGATACACATAATATGTCACAGTCATGGGCATTTAAGATTTCTCCCTTCGGTCGAAATGACAATATGGGCGTAAACGCTTACGTTTTTCTAAAACCTGTTATGGTAAACCTGAAAAGAAGTGACAGGCAGAGATTACGAAGGCATTTTGGCCCAGCTTTTTAAGAACACCGCTTTTATGATTCAACTGAATGATGGGTATATCATCCAGCTTTTTTGCAAGGTTGAGAGCGAACCCCGAGATTTTTAGGTTATTAGTTTTGGCTTCAACCAGCAATACAGGGGTTTGTTCCCTGGCTATTAAAAAGTCTACTTCACGTTTGGAAAGGTCCCTTACAAAGAAGAGCTTATAATGGCCGAGTCCATTTTCCCTGAGCTGATTACATAATCGGTTGAGTCCGACAGCCACCATATTCTCAAAACGCGCTCCTTCATTTTCTTCAGGAATATAGGACCAATCGTAAAAATAATATTTCTTCTCTTTTTTGATAGCTTTATGAATCTTTTTTTGCCACGGCTGTAAAGAAAATATCAGATATAATTTGTCCAAAGAATCAAGCCATGTGGTCACTGTGGCATGGGATACATATAAATTTTCCTTCAAGCTGTTTATCGACAGCATGCTTCCTACACGGTTGGGCAAAAGAGAGACCAATGTTTCCACACCGTCTATATCTGAAATCCTGGTCAGGTCCCTGATCTCCTCCTTGAGATATAACGAAAGATAATCCTGATGCCACATATTCGAAAAGGCCTTATCTCCTTTGAGTAAAGGTTCGGGAAATGGGCCGAATTCATACATCTGCTGCCATAAGTCATAAGGCAGAGGTTTGCTGTCGGCTAGAAGGTCAAACAAATCTGACCAGTTTTCATTTTTGATTATTTCATGCCATAAAGTGAGTTTCTCAAAGCTCTTTGCACTAACTTCTGAAATAGAAAAAGGATAAAGGTGAAAAAGAAAATATCTCCCTATTAAAGCATCTCCAGTCCTTCTGAACAGATCAAGCCTCGCGCTTCCTGATATTACAAAACGAAAAACCTTGTGAAACTGGTCATAGTATCCTTTAAGGATATCTTTCCATTTAGTTCTCTTATGAATTTCATCGAGAGCTACCCAAACATCTCTATTGCCTCTGCATAACGACCTTGCCTCCGATTCAAAAAATGTCGGATCTTCACGGTATAATGCTTTGACTTTAGGTGTGTCCCAGTTAAAAAATAGCGAGGAACAGCCACGTTTTGCCAGGAAATTTTCCAGCAGTGTGGTTTTACCTGATTGACGTGGCCCGGCTATAAATATCATTTTGGGCGCCAGGATGTTTTTTTCAAGACTCCATTTAGGCAAGTATCTTTCTATGAATTCCATATAATGAAAATATTATGGAAACTATAAAAAATCAATATTAAAATTTCAACATAACATTAAACTTTACAAAAATGGTATGGATGATTGTCACCAGTAGCTCAGTGGGATAATCTGGGCTGATTAGGAAATATTATGATAAAATCCCTTTGTCGTTTCTGTTTTGTGTCTTAAGGAGTCGCCGATATTAAAAGTATCCTGTTTGCCCTTCAATTTCTAACCATAATTCCCCTGGCTCCCGGTTTGTCATTCAAAGAATCGGAGTTGAAGGCATCCCTTGCATTCTTTCCGTCAATCGGCCTATTACTCGGTTGCCTGCTTGCAGGTTTTGACAGCACAGCAAGGGCTCTGTGGTCTCCATCTGTTGTGGGCGTGATGGATGTGGCCTTGCTGGCCTTTCTTACCAGGGGATTGCATCTGGATGGACTTGCTGACACGTCAGACGCCTTGGGAAGCGGGGCAGGGCCTGAAAAGGCCTTGAGTATCATGAGGGACAGCCACAGCGGGGCACTTGGAATCCTGGTCCTTATACTCGTATTATTACTTAAGTCATCAGCCCTTGTAGTATTGTCCGGCATGGGGGCCTGGGAGGTAATGTTGCTGTGTCCCTGCCTGTCCCGTTGGGCCCTGAATGTCATGGCGTCGTCGTCAATCTATGCCCGGCCCGAAGGGGGCCTTGGCAAGGCCTTTGTAGGGCCCGGTACCAGGTGGACCCTGGCCCTGGCCGGTCCGACGGCCCTTGGGGCCGCGTGGTTTATCCGGGGGCTATGGGGTATCTGGTTTTTTGCCGGGGTAGTAGTTTGGAGTCTGCTGGTATCTTTATGGTTTAAAAAAAGGCTGGGAGGTGTCACAGGGGATGTGCTTGGAGGCCACCTGGAAGTATCCGAGACCTTGTTGTTTCTCTGTGCGGCAGCGGTTTGCAAAATTAATTTCTGATTCCGCTCAAAAAATCCAATGAAAAAACCTACTCGTATTATCCTCTTAAGACATGGAGAAGTAGAAAATCCGGGAAGTGTTTTCTACAGCCAACAAGACGTATCTCTTTCAGACTCCGGCAGGAAACAGAGCCTTGCCTTGGCGGATAGACTAAAAGGCGTCCCTTTCAGTATGGTCTTTAGCAGCGATCTCAGCCGCTGTCTCTTTCTGGCAGAAGCAATTGCCAAGAAAAAGGGCCTTGCAGTGGAGGCCAGGTCAGAGTTAAAGGAAGTGGACTTTGGCCGCTGGTCCGGTCTTAGCTGGGAGGCCGTGGAAGCAAGATATCCCGGTGCCCTGTCCGAACGTATGGAAAAACTGGAGTCTTACAGACCACCGCAGGGAGAGAATCTGGTAGAAGTCGCTTTACGGGTATGGCGCGTCATAGATGAGGTTCTCAAGAAGTGCAAGGAAGAAGCAGTAGCAATCGTAAGTCATGGTGGTGTGAACAGGGTCTTGATTGCAATGGCGACAGGTCTCCCCCTCAACAATATATTTTCCCTTGAGCAGGATTTCGCTTGCATCAATGTCCTGGATTTCTACCCGGATGGACCGGTGACCTTACGTTTACTGAACTGGTCAGCAGATAAAGGAAAACCGCCATGGGGAATACAGCTCAGTAACCATTCCTCCACCTTGGCGGGAAATGAATGATTACTTCAGTATCGTTAGGCTCAAGTCACTCGCCCTGGCAGAGTGGGTAAGCAGCCCTACCGAAACTATGTCCACCCCGGTTTGGGCAATTTCCCGGACATTTTCAAGGTGTATGCCACCTGATGCCTCAAGAATTATCCGGGGTTTGAGCCTTCTTGCAAGGGATACGGCATCCTTGAGTGTTGCAGTGTCCATGTTATCAAGGAGCACTGCATCCGCCCCGGCCTCTATGGCCTCCTCAAGTTCTTTAATTCCTGTAACCTCTATTTCCAGTAAAAGCGTGTGAGGCGCTCTGGCCCTGGCCAGGGTTATACTCTCTGTTATTGAACCGCATGCCGTGATGTGATTGTCTTTTATAAGAAGGCCATCTGAAAGACCATAGCGATGGTTATGGCCTCCTCCGACCCTTACAGCATACTTCTGAAGTAGTCTTATTCCGGGTGTAGTCTTCCTGGTGTCCACCAATCTACAGGGGATGCCTGAGAGCTCCTTGACAAAATCTCTGGTAAGGGTGGCAATACCACACAGGCGTTGAAGAAAATTGAGCGCCACCCGTTCTGCCTGGAGAATAGCGGCAAGCTTTCCGCAAAGCCCCATGACCACATCGCCGCCGGAGACATCTGAGCCATCTTCCCTTATTTCTTTAAACCGAATGTCCGGATCCATTTGCATAAAGGTCTCTTGGGCCACAAATGTCCCTGCTACTATGGTGGTTTCCTTTGCTACAATAACGGCTGAGCCAAAGGCCTCAGGGGGCACTATGGCGTCGGTAGTTATATCCCCATGTTCAAGATCCTCTGCCAGAGCTGCGGATACCTGCTGACTGTATAAAAAGCGGTGAGGCGGATAAATGTATGAAGCCATTGTCTAATTTTTAAAAAAGGTAACCGTTCACGCTAATGTGTCATGATTCGCGCTGCCATGTCATTTCGACCAAAGGGAGAAATCTTTACCATCCGGAACTCAGATCTTTCCAGTTTGGGTTCATCCGGTTCACTAATTGATT
>QNAY01000196.1 GCA_003645605.1 Thermodesulfobacteriota bacterium | reverse complement strand
TAACCGATTCTATTCCTTCAATAACAGCCTCTTCCATTCCTGGGGCGGAAGCTACCAAAACAATGCGAGATCTACTATTATCAACTTCCTCAATTGTCGCCCCGATTGCCTGCTCGACCGCCTGCTTACCAGCGGAAACAGCATCGGCCCGACTGCTTCCAAGAGATGCTGAGGCAACTCCTACCTTCAGGTCTCTATGTTGCCTCCCGGAAAGAAAGAGCATACTCACCCCACTAACCTCATATCCGTCAGTAGTCATTGTAGCATGTGAAGATGTAGCCCCCCATATAGGGATATCTACTGCTCCGTTCAGAGCACTAAGTAATTCATCGCAGTCATAATCTGAATTCGCGAGAAGCAAACAGACATCCGCATTCTGAGCAAAATTAGGATCCTCCGCGTTCACTTCAGCCAATACTTCAGCTACAGCGCCCGTTGCGTTAGAATTAGTGCTTGAGCCAACTGCCGCCTTGATTGTGCTATCAGCATAAATTGGAGTGAAAGTGAATAAAAAACATAGAAATGTCATCAATATTATAGCTATTTTTTTCATTTGTACTCCCTGCCTGTTTATTGGTTGTTGAGGTGATAATTATTTTTTTACTATAAATTCAAATACTTATAAATCAAAAGGTACCTGAAGCTTCAGGCTATTATTATGTTCGGCAGAAAGACACAACAGCTTTAATGAATTTCTTATTAAACCTTCAGAATATGCTGATGGTCTTGGCTTTTATGCGGGTAAGTAGCGCCTGAACGAAAAGGCCGTTCAGACACGATACGGATTGTGCTTTGAAACTCGAAAAAGGACTTAAACTTAGCGTTCTTTGCGACTTTGCGGTGAACGGTTTTTCCCCGATTTCAAACAAATTTTCTGAAAAGGAACTCGCATTCCTTTGGGGAAAGATCAAAACGTAATTCCGCCTCGTGTATGATTTCCTTACGGTTTTTTTCAGGGTATTCCTTGGTGATCTCGGATATCCACTTTACAGCATTTCGGATGCTATCACCTTCGGGTAACAATTGCTCCGTGCTCATTTGATCCTCCTAATATATATTCTAACCCAATCACCCTGTTCTCAAGGCCTCGGATGGATTGACCTTGGCTGCCTGTCTGGCTGGATATATGGTGGCAAAAAAACATATTAAAACAGCAGAGATCGAAATTATGGCCACGTCGCTTGTGTGGAGCAGTATGGGAAGTGTGTCGGTGTAATACACCTCACTTGGTATCTTGATGAACTTGTAGCGACTAAGGAGGGAACAGAGACCTACTCCGCCTAAGACGCCGAGCACTGTTCCGGTCAATCCTACAAGCAAGCCGTTATAAATAAAAATCCGTAAAATATTTTTATCCATTGCGCCCAGTGCCTTAAGTATTGCTATATCCTGATTTTTTTCCATGACCATCATGATAAGGGTACTCACAATGTTAAAGGCAGCCACCAGGACAATCAGGGTAAGAATGATAAACATGGCGAATTTTTCCAGCTTCAGGGCTGAAAAAAGATTACGGCTCATCTGTTGCCAGTCCATTGTCCAGAACGGAAATCCAAGTTTTTTTTGTATGGCCGTTGTAATGCCGCTCGTGGCATAAATATCCGAAACCTTTATCTCCAGGCCATGGACCTTATCACCCAACCCGAGAAGCCGTTGGGCAGCCTTAATGGGAATAAAGGCAAGGGAGGCATCGTACTCATACATGCCGGTCGTGTTTACGCCTATCACTTGGAAGGTACGTATCTTGGGGAGCATTCCCACAGGTGTAATAGTCCCGCTGGGCAGCACGACATGGATCGGCTGCCCGACAGCAACTCCCAGGTTGCGGGCAAGTTCCTTGCCCAGAAGTATTGGCGGAATTCCGCTGCCGTTATAATTCTCAAATGCCCCAAGTCCCTCTCCTCTGATGATCTCCCCCACGCTGAAGACTCCCGCCACAGAGTCCGGCTCTATCCCGCGGATGGCTGCTCCGCTGACAGCCCTTCCTGAACTCAAAAGGGCCTGGACATAGACAAGGGGGGTCGCAGCCGTCACTGTGATATCCCCGTCCTTTCCCCTGATCATATTCAAGAGGCCATACAAATGGTCATTACGAGGAATAGTAATTTCGAGCACCTTTTGCCGCACTGACTCCATGTTACCAAAGGCGCCTTCATAATTTTTGACCAGAATATGTGAATTTATGCCGAGTATCTTGGTGCGGAGGTGGTTTTCAAAGCCGGTCATGACCGCAATGACGACGATCAGGGCCATTACGCCCACAGTTACCCCTGCAATGGATATGAAGGTAATAAGGGAAATGAAGGCCTGTTTGCGTTTTGCCCTGAGATAACGCCGGGCAATAAACCATTCGAAATTCATCCCGAAACTCAACCCTCCGGACGCAACTGCGGAAACAGGATAACATCGCGGATAGAAGGGGCATCCGTAAAGAGCATTACCACGCGATCCACACCTATACCCTCGCCAGCGGCAGGCGGCATACCTACTTCCAGCGCTCTGATAAAGTCTTCATCCAGTTCAGGGGGCACTTCATCATCATCTCCTCTGCCGGCTATCTGCTCTTCAAAGCGCTGACGCTGTTTCCTCGGGTCGTTAAGTTCTGAGAACGCATTCGCGATCTCGCGGCCGCCAATAAAAAGTTCGAATCTGTCTGTAACCTCAGGATTTTCTTGATTCTCCCTGGCCAGGGGCGAAACATCAAGGGGATAATGGCTTATAAAGGTGGGCTGAATGAGCTTGGGCTCTACCAGTAAATCAAAGAGCTTTGTCCATAACTTACCTGTTTTCTCATTGCCCTTCAGAGGAGCGCCAAGGGCCTCTAACCTTTCCTCAAGACTTTTTCTGTTTTTAAGATCCTTTTTGGGAATCTGTCCAATCTCTATTAATGCATCTTCAAGGGTCATCCGGCACCAGGGAGGCGTGAGATCCATCATGCATCCCTGATAGGAAAAGACCGTTCCGCCCTTTATTTCTTCAGCTATCCGGGAAAATAGTTCCTCTGTCCGCATCATCAAGTCTTCATAAGTAACATAGGCCTCATAGAACTCCAGCATGGTAAATTCCGGATTATGCTGTATGGAAATTCCCTCATTCCTGAAGTTCCGGCCAAGCTCAAATACCTTGTCAAAGCCACCCACAAGAAGCCGCTTCAGATACAGTTCCGGAGCTATCCGCAGGTAAAGGTCCATACCAAGGGCATTGTGATGGGTTGTAAAGGGACGGGCGGTTGCGCCACCAACGATGGATTGCGTCATCGGGGTCTCAACCTCCAGGAAACCATAGGAAGTAAAGTACTCGCGCAATATCTGTACAATACGGGATCTGGTCCTGAAAACCTCTCTTACCTCCTGATTCATGATAAGATCGACGTATCTCTGGCGATATCTGATCTCCTTATCTTTTATTCCGTGATATTTCTCAGGAAGGGGCCTCAAGGACTTGGTTGCCAAGCCGATGGTTTCAGCCGAGGCTGTCAGTTCACCGACCCGGGTCCTGAAAAGCTTGCCTTTAACCTCAATTAAGTCACCAATGTCGAATTTCTTGAACAGGCTGTAGGCTTCTGTCCCAACCATGTCCCTTCTAACATGGACCTGCAGTTGACCGGAGCTGTCCTGCAGATGTAAAAAGGCGGCCTTTCCAAAACGGCGCAGACTCATTATGCGGCCGGCCAATCTGAAGTTGTCCGGCACCTTTTCCAGGGCATCTGCATCATATGAATCATACAACCTGCGTATTGTCGCCGTACTTTCAGGCGTCTTTACGTCGTTGGGATAAAGGGATATATTATCTTTCTCAAGTTGCTCCGCTTTTTCGCGGCGCTGCTTAATAACTAGGCTTTCGTCACTCAAGTTGTCCACTCCTTAATGGGGAATGCCATGATTATACTCGTGGTAAAAAAACATGACAAGAAATGGCATCCTTCATTCTGTAGTTTATACTTTTTACGAAAAAGCGTATATTATCGAATTGAATGCTGGTGTCGAAACTGGAAATTCGAAATTTGCAATTAGGTAACACATCTACATTTTTGTATTTCCCCCAATTTCTAATTTCT
>QNAY01000195.1 GCA_003645605.1 Thermodesulfobacteriota bacterium | reverse complement strand
TGAAAGCATGTCTATTAGTTGAGATCAATTCTCAATAAGCTTTTTTGATACATTTTTTTAGGTCCCCAGGGGTCGAAATCCAAAGACCGCAAAATGACTTTTTTCAGCGTAATCAAGTTTCTAGTTTCAAATTTCACTACCAAAATATAAGATAAACAAAGTGTAAACTACTTTTGGCTTGCCATGAAGGATGCCGATTATGTTTACTGTGGCACTTCACTCGGCGACAATATAGATAAGACATCGGGTCAGAGTGTCATTCTGGTCTAATACTTTTCGACCTTGTGCGGTTACACGTCAGATTGTGCAATACACGAAAAAGGAAAGAGTTATCACGAAAGCACGAAATACCGAAAACACGAAAGGGAAGTCTCTTGATAGACTAATGAACATCGAACGTCCAACATCGAATGTTGAATGGGGAAAAAAGACTTATGATCTGGAAGAAAGGATAGTAACTATTGCAGGAGACGGTATATTAGATCTTGGATAACCGCGCCCTGTGGGCGGGGGTAAAAAAAGCTTTGCGTAGAGATTTGCCCAGATGTATCTCCTAATTGAGTTGTTCCCGCAATTCAAAAAGGAGAAACAAATGAGCAGATTTCAAAAGTTATCACATGTTTTATGGTATTGCCAGTATCATATAGTTTTTGTCCCTAAATATCGGTATCGAGTATTAAAAGGTGATATTGGAAAGTATGTTTACAAGAGCATTTATGCTCATACGGAGAGATCTGGTTGCAAAGTCGTTGAATTAAATGTTCAACCTGATCATATGCATTTGCTTGTGAAGGTTCCGCCTAAGGTTTCTATCTCAACATTGATGGGTAAAATAAAAGGAAAAACAGCGATTCAAGTTTTCCAAAAGTTTTCATCCTTGCGAACAAAAAAGTATTGGGGAAACCATTTTTGGTCAGCAGGTTATTGCGTTGATACCGTAGGTATAGATGCTGAAATGATAAGAAAGTACGTTAAGTATCAGGACAATAAATAATAAATGAACTACGGGAACAGCTTAATCTTACTTCAGCAAGGCCCTATGGGTTTTGCTGAGGACGGCCTTATAGGTCGAATACAAACCACGTTTTATAAGCGTGGTTGTTGATTAGTATACTTCGGCCTTTAACCTTCGACCTAAATAACCATTGAATGTTCGGTATTGAATGTTCGTTTTTCATTCGATGTTGGACGTTCATCTTTTTTTATGTCTTGCTTCGTATTTTCGTGATTGATTTTGAGTAGTTTCTTAACCGCACAAATCGATACTTTTTCAGTCTTCCGTTACCAGGAATATTTACAACTGAATCAGTGCTGAGAAACCGTAACATGGTGGATAAAAATATATGAAATCTCACTACTTAAAGCGAATGAAGCGGGTGCGTGCCGTTCTGGCCGCCCGTGGCTTGGACGCGTTTCTTGTAACGTGTCCTGAAAACCGTCGATATTTAAGCGGGTTTACCGCAGAGGATGTGGGCATCTCCGAATCAGCAGGTGCGCTTTTAATCCTTCGCAAAGAGGCTATTTTGCTCACAGACGGACGCTACGAAGTTCAGGCAAGGAATGAGGCCCCTGACTGGCGTCTGGTCATATACAGACGTGGTCTGGCCCATGCCCTGAAAAATCTGATGCATGACCGCAGTGTACACAACCTTGCCTACGAACCTGTTTTTTTGTCCTGCCAGCGCCTTGATGCCATTAAAAAGGCCCTGCCTGAAACAAAGTTTGTCTCACTTGGAGGCCGGATCGAGACTATGCGCTCAATTAAATCGTCTTCAGAGATTGAATCCCTTAAAAAGGCCATCTCTGCAGCCGAGAAAGTGCTTGGAGACATATGGAAAAACATTAGACCCTGCATGACTGAGAAGGAGATTGCCTGGCGTATCATCGAGGGACTATGGCAACATGCGGAAGGCCCTTCCTTTTCTCCCATCGTGGCCTCCGGACCCAATGCCGCCCTGCCCCATGCCGTTCCCACAGACAGACCAATCGGAGAGGGCAAACCTATACTTATAGATATGGGGGCCAAGCTTGGAGGATACTGCTCGGACATGACAAGGACTATTTTTCTTGGTGAACCCAGACCGCCCTTCAGGGAGATATACGCTATAGTCCGCAAGGCCCAAGTTGCCGCACAGAACGCCATCAAAGCCGGACTTACGGGCAAACAGGTGGATCAAGTAGCCAGAGATATAATCAAGGATGCGGGCTACGGCCCAAGGTTCGTCCATTCCCTTGGGCACGGTGTGGGGCTTGCAGTCCATGAGGCACCGATCCTCTCACAACGATCGCGGAAAAAGCTACGGCCCGGGATGGTAGTCACTGTTGAACCCGGGATATATCTCCCGGACCAGGGCGGGGTTCGTCTTGAAAATATGGCGCTTGTAGAGGCCGATGGGGCCGTAATACTCAGCAAAAATGACTGGTTCTATGAATTTTGATAAAATAACCGCACTGCCTGCTTATTGCCTGCTGCTTGCCGTCCAGGAAAAAACATGTCTTACAGAGCACCTTGCGGAATTACGCCGGCGTCTGATCATTTGCTTTGTTGCTGTATGTGTGAGCTTTGGCATTTGCTACGCAGTGATTGAGCCGATCTTTGCCATGCTCTCAAAACCCCTTGAGACAGTCCTGCCTCCTGAAACAAGCCTGATCTTTACATCATATCCCGAGGCCTTTTTCACCTATCTCAAACTGGCTCTCACATGCGGAATTTTTGTAGGAAGTCCTGTTGTTCTATATCAGATATGGGCCTTTGTGACCCCTGGGCTGTATGAACATGAAAAACGTTGGACCCTGTCCTTTGTCATATGCTCGTCATTCCTGTTCATTGGTGGCGCAATCTTTGGATATATGGTGGTATTTCCCACTGCTTTCAAATTTCTTGCCGGTTATTCAGGTGAAAGCCTGCGCCTCTTGCCCAGTGTAAGCGAATACTTCACGCTGACGATCCGCCTTCTTCTGGGCTTTGGGCTCGCCTTCGAGCTACCGGTTTTTATAGTATTTCTGGGCTTGGTAGGTCTGTTGGATGCCCACATACTCAGAAAGCATCGCAAGTATGCCATTCTTATAATATTCCTTACGGCAGCAATCCTTACACCGACACCTGATGTCCTCAACCAGATACTCCTGGCTGGACCTCTTCTGATCTTGTACGAATTCAGTATCTTACTGGTATGGCTGATGGGCGCAAAGAGAAAAAAGGCTTGATATATCTGGTATCGGAATGATATGCGCATGGTTGGTCATCAATGCCCAAGCATAGATATCGGTGTAAGTCTGAGAGGCTACCTGCCCCATCCTGGGGACAAAATTGGAATTGGCAATTGGCTAAAACATCAAAAATCCAACGGGCTTTTTGCTTCTTTTTTAGTCTGGCTCTTGATGGTATGGGTATAAATCATCGTGGTTCTCACATCACTATGCCCCAATAATTCCTGGATCGTGCGAATATCATAGTTGGCCTGCAATAGATGACTGGCAAAACTGTGGCGAAACGTATGGGAGGTAATTCGCTTTGGAATTTTTGCCTTATACATCAGAACTTGTTATTGCCGAGGCTTCATCAGGCAATCCGGAGACTGCTGAACGTCGATTGTATTCGTTGAAGGATATTCATGAACTCTTGATAGACGATGAGGTAGAGGACCTTGCGAGCAAATTAATTGAAAATCGTGCTGTGCCAGCTACTGCAAAAGCCGATGCAATCCATATTGCTGTTGCAGCGGTGCAAAAAAATGGATTATTTTTTAATTTGGAATTGTAGGCACATTAACAATGCGACAAAGAAGACTGTTATACGAAAAGTTTCGACCTGTGCGGGTATAAACATGGCCCCCACTGGAAGAAAGTATAATTTTGCCATCTGCAAAAAAACGTCAGCATGAAAAAAAGTAGACATTTGCCTCCGTCTGTGAGATGGTCAACTTCCAAGCTAGTAATGATTACACTGAAAAAAGTCCTTTTTGAGCCGCCACCTCGCAATAGCTATATAAGTTTCGTATACGTAACTTATATATTACGAATATGTTTATGTTATAGCTTTAGATCGACTCCGACTT
>QNAY01000194.1 GCA_003645605.1 Thermodesulfobacteriota bacterium | reverse complement strand
TGTCTCCTTCTTTACGACAATCTGGTAACATACTTTCCTCCTTTAGAATTTTGGAATAAGTGTACCAGATCGCGCGTACTATTTAAAGAAGGAAATTAGTAAAATGTCGTTGTAGGGTTAATATAGGCTGACAATAAATATTTCCGATTGGGCTTAACCGGAATAAAATCACTATGGATGATATTTGAAACGCCTTTTATAGATACAGCACAACGGAAAAAACCGGTAGCCCCTTGCATGTCCCTGCCTTCAATAGAATAAGCGGGCGGTTCATATTTAGAGAAACTAATATCATCTATCCATCCTTCCCCGGTACCCGTGCCTATCACCCCTAAACGGGAAATACGAAAATATGCGGCATTGTTCGGAGAATGATATGTTGTTTTAAACAAGGTCCAATCATATGTCCCTGCATCCATGCCGAGATCAGGATAAATGTTTTTGATCCGCGTTTTATTGCGATCATAAAACCTTGCGCCCATAAATAACTTATGCCATCCTGCAGTCCCGATGACAATATTATTTGCCTTTGCCCAAGCACTCAGGACATAATCTGTATCTGGTTTTATGGGGATAAAATCACTGCTTATGCTGCTATCCTTTGATGACTTGCTATAAAAATGAACTGATTTGTGTCCCTTATGGTAAACTGTGCTATCGATGTCGACTTTACCAGTACGAATTTTCCAATTACTCAAGCCATTTTCAAATGATGAATTCTGAATAAGGTTTTCTTTTGCATTTTGTTTATCTCCTGCATAATACCAACCATCTGGTACCCCATTATTGTCTTGGTCTTTT
Source organism: Thermodesulfobacteriota bacterium (assembly GCA_003645605.1). Classification (GTDB taxonomy): domain Bacteria; phylum Desulfobacterota; class Dissulfuribacteria; order Dissulfuribacterales; family UBA3076; genus UBA3076. Next base: position 3,261 of record QNAY01000194.1, on the reverse strand, counting down.
TCAAAACTGCTAAAATAGACTGTTTCGGATCCAACATTCCAGAAGTGATCGGCAAATGCAGGGAAATCATTACGCCCCCAATTTGTAGCAAATCCTCCCAAAGCTTGCGGCTGGCTAAGCAGCAGCTCCGACCAACTTTGAATATTCTCCACATCATCCCATGGAGCACCGAAATAATTAAACCCCTTGGCGTTAAAAAAACTTGTAGCAGCTACCATTGCACTGAGATAACGATTGCTGTACCACCAGATATTCATTATTATGTCTTTGTCGATCATATCCTGTTCCACCGCCTCAGCCATTCTCCCTGAAGAGCCGCCGTATTTTAACTGACCGTCTTCAGCCCCGCCATTATGATAGGGTGAGACCATATCATCCCAGATCATTACCCGGCAATTAGGGTCTTTTGATTTAACATAACGGTTTATTTTGTTTAACCATTCGGCAAATAACCGGGCATTGCTCAACCCTCTTTTCTTATTACGGCTGTCACGGTTAAACCCCCTTATTTCATCTGAAGAGAGGTTTATTATCTTAGGATTGAGGGCCTCAATCACTCTGTCAATTGCAGGGCAGTAATACTGGGTATAGAGTCTTTTGTCAGAGACGCACGGCGGCTGATTATACCAGTGTGTCCTTGACCAGTATAATACGCAGTCGTAGCTAACCAATACTCTTTGCCCAGGGGCAATGTTTCCCTTTTTCAGTCTCACTATCCGGAAAGGTCGCAGACTGTCATCATATTTTTTGCTTGTTTGTCCGTTCAGGATTTTATAGTCTATACCCTCTCTATATGTTACCGTCTTGTCTATGGATGTAACTCTGATATCTGTTGTGGAGGTGCGAATTACGTTTTGGAGAGCGCCACTCACACGACACAGTTTTACATTGTCTATCCAAACCGCTCCGTTTTTCTTCGTTTTGCCAGTCAGGATAACGCGCAGTTTCGAGGTTTGACTGTTCGTCCTCAAAACAACTCCAAATTTTCGCCATTTGAGTACGCTATCCTTAGTGTAATCGCTCTGGCCATATAGCGTTCTACCGAACGTATCTAAGGCTGCCAAACTTATCACTGGAGGAGACCCCATGGCATAGGCAGAGAGGTGGTAATATGAGTTGGGCTCTACTGTTACATCCAACACAGCCCGGCCTTTGTCTATTCTTAATGAACTAAAGCCTTGAAAAGCTCTGGTGTGGTCTATTGCTATCCTACCGATAATTTTCCATTTATCTGATTCTGCCTTAGTCGAATGCCCTTCTTCGAAACCGCCGTTTTTCAATAGGTTCATAGGTGGCTTTTGTGGTACTGCTAACCCGTCTGAACCAAACCTAAAGACTTCATCTTTTACCCACCAGCCTTCGATCAGATAAAAAGGGACCCATGCAATACTTCTAAGTGTTCCGATTCCGGGAATAAAATCGATAAATCGCTCTTTGCAATATTCGGCCATTTCCTGGTATGCCTGAGTATAATCCGGAGAATTCTCACAAAAATCTTTGCCGGTATACAAAGAAATAGCATTTATTTTCAGACCGGCCAATTTATCGATAGAATCTTTCTGCTCCTGGGTAAATCCGGGTGGCTTTCCGTGTATCTGGCTATCCCTGAAATAATGCACATCGACCGCCCTGATATGATGATCCGGATAATCAATAATGGAAACACCCTCCACTTTTTTCCCATTTATCAGTTGAAGAAAGGTCTGTACGCCATAGAAAATTCCATTAGGGGCATTAGCAGCAATAATTATTTCCTGGCGGGGACTATTAAAAATATTGAGAACGTAACCTTCATTTCCGATGGAAGGGGGCAAGATAATACTTTTTTCTGTTACCAAAGATTTAACGAAGTCATGTTCCTGAGGATTACCCAGGATTATCCTTTTACTGGAAGGCGCATCATTAAAATTGACTACGCTGAGGTTCAGTGAATGAGAATCATTCAGCTTTTGTTTTAACCAGGATGCAGAAAAGTTATATTTTTGTTGTGTGGTGCTGACAACAATAACCCAATCTTTGTCCAGGCTGATCTCAAATCCTTTATCTTGGGCAATTTGCGGTTTTGGAACGACGAGATCAGCAGAGTAAGCAAAAGTAGGCATTATTAATGTTATCCATGTCAACATTAATGCAATGCCACACAGCATATATGGTAATTTGTATTTATTACTACGCTGATTCATCAGTAAAAAGAGAAAACAAAGAAAGAGAAAATAAGGGGTCAGCCCTCGAAAATAGAAATTAACTGTTCTATGAAAGGGGAGACATTGGTTCTGAGGCATTTTGACAAATAATGGGGGACATCCTTTCATATTTCCGTTACAGGGCTATGCACTTGACTCCACCAGCTACTATATGTTGCGCAAAAGGTAAACGTTGCTTTTTCAGGTTTTCAAGCGGTTGAGCAGGTCCATAAATGGTATTTGGCGACTGTAGCTTCTACTGACCGATGACACCCGTCAATATCTGACTTCACTTCTCAAGCCCAAACCTGGCACGTACCTCTTTCACATCGATTGTCCGTCCTAGATCGCTATCTTTTATCCCCGCTTCAATAGCCTGACGAACATATATTCTGTACATCAGATCATCCCAAGTTGCATCCTCAGGAATATCTTTCAATAAATTCTGAGCTTCTACTCTTATTGCCCGTCTGCATAAGCTGAACCTCCGATTGTGTTTATTGAGTTTAGTGCGTTTAATGGGACGCGTTGCTGCAAAGCTGCATTATTTGACAACATTCCAGGCGGTCTGGGGCTCGAGTTCCCTATTCTTATCAAGAAGAAATTCACCTCTCTCTTCCTCTCTCGTCCTCTTCTTTCTGCACTAATTTACTAAAATTTCGCAGTTGTTATTGTTAACTGCTCCATGATTATATTTTCTAACATATCAATAAAACTCAAGAAACGAGAATGGGGGACGCTGCCGCCATTGGGATGAAAATATACCCTTTAAGACCAATTCCTACCAAAGAAACTTGGTGGCACCGACGACCGGCCGTTACCAAAGCGGCAGTAACTTGCGGGAAGGTATACCTATCTCTTCCCTTATCCTCAAATGTTGCTCGAAATTTTTCAAATTTTCCTAATGGGGGACCGGCATCCCTAACAATACCAGCCATAGTGTAAGCGTCTACGGGGGGTTGCTCTGGGACCTGACAATCCAAAATCCTGTTTTTTAAAAGCATTCACTGCTCTCTGATGATTTATCCCGGGCAACTTAGGCATAGGCAATTTCTACGTACCGAGTTTCCTTATCAGC
>QNAY01000193.1 GCA_003645605.1 Thermodesulfobacteriota bacterium | reverse complement strand
TCGCTGAAAAAACCATGGCAGAGATTCAATCACTTCAAGAAACATTAGGGTAAATCGTGCGATTTCTTAATGGAATTCTCTGCTTTCGATGGGCAAACTTTTGTAATTTATTGGGTCCTTAACATAACTTTCAAAGTCTTTTTCATAAAGAAACTGGGAAATCATTTCATCGACCTTACCTGCGGTATCCACGCGATAAACTCCGCCTTGGTCCGGCCCAACGCTTTTTTTTGCGTTTTCAACAATGATTTTAAGGGACTCAGGGGTTATTTTTACGTTAACTCGCACAGTAATAGTGTTTTTTAATTCAGCCATATGATCCACCTCTCCTTTTTGAGGATGACCACTATACCAATCTTTCTATGATGTCAACGTATTCCGTTCACGGGTTCAAAGGTCCATGGTTCAAGGGTTAAGAAAGAGGTTTATGGTTAACGAACAACTTCTGAACCCTGAACCCCTGAACGGTTATCCCGATACTTGAATAAAATTCTTCCGATCCCGGGGGTTGAGTCTTGCAATCGAAAATACGAATTGGTATTGGAATCCTCTGTCCCCGCGATCCATCAGGTTTTCACTGAATCCCAATTCAGTTATCTTTATGGTATGGCCTTAAAAATCCTTGGCAAAGAATCGGTATTGTGCTACATGAAAGATCCAATCGCTGGATTTTTTAGATTATGATAATCATTTCAAAAAATGTATGATTTTTTATTAAATGCGTATTATTTTGGAATTTTCCAAAATTCCCCAATAGTTTTTTAATTTACCGACAATTTTTAAGGAGGATGTTAGAATGGCTGTTTATGTATTTGGACACAAAAGCCCGGACACCGATGCTGTAACCGCTGCTATCGCTTTGGCGGAGCTGCAGAAGATGCTGGGAGTTGATGCTGTACCATGCAGGCAGGGAGAACTCAATCCTGAGACAGAATTGATACTCAATAAGTTTGGTTTTGATGTCCCTGAACTGCGTACGGATGTGGCAGGCGAAAAGTTTATGCTTGTTGATCACAGTGATCTTAAGCAGGCCCCTGACAACTGTGATAAGGGGGAGTTGCTGGCAATTGTTGATCATCATAAGATCGGAGATATTACCACTCCCAATCCTATTTTTGCATGTGTCATGCCGGTCGGGTGTACAGGCACTGTTCTCCGTATCCTTTACAAGGACGTTTACAAAAAGGAGATCCCGCCCAATATAGCCGGTATCATGATGTCGGCTATATTGAGTGATACAGTACTCTTCAAGTCTGTAACATGTACTCCTGAAGACAAAGAGGCCGTTGCGGACCTTGCCAAGATAGCAGGCATTGATGATCCAATGGCCTGGGGCATGGAGATGGCCAAGGCCAAGAGCGCGGTGGAAGGCGTGCCCGCGAGGGATTTGGTCTTCCGTGACTATAAAGACTTCGATATGGCAGGCAATAATGTGGGAATTGGCCAGCTTGAGCTGGTGTCGCTGGACCTGGTGGCCGACATAAGAGACGATCTCTACGCAGAGATTGAGAAGGTCAAGGCCGAAGGAAACCGTCACAGCGTCTTCCTTATGCTTACTGATATCATGGAGGAAGCCACGGATCTCATGGTTGTTTCAGATGATCCCGGTATTGTCGAGAAGGCCTTTGGCAAGGCACTCGAAGGCCGGACCGTCTGGCTCCCCGGTGTAATGAGCCGGAAAAAGCAGATGGTTCCCAATCTGGAAAAGGCATTTGCCTCATAATTTCCGGAAATATTGATCCTTGCGGCCGGGGTATGTCCCCGGCCTTTTTTTGGTGCTTTGCGGAAAAATGTTGAATTTTGAGTGTTGAGTTTTAAATTTAATAAAGCAGGAATAGGGGCTTACGGAGGACTCTAGATGAGGCAGGACCTGGAAGAGCGTTTTGTTGACGGACAGTTTAAATTCATGGATGAGGATTTTGAGGGCTGCATTGCCGTGTTTACAGAGGTGTTGGAGGCAGACCCGCAGCACGCCAAGGTGTATCAGGCAAGGGCCATAGCATGTCTGAGGTTAAATGATGTTGACGCGGCAATAAAGGACATTGACGCGGCAATAAAGTGCGAACCGGAAAATGCCCGCCTTTACTATCATAAAGGTGGAATTTTATTCAAGGCAGAGCTTTGGAAGGAGGCACTGAAGTGCCTGACACAGGCAATCGACCTTTCTCCTGAATATGCCCCTGCTTACGCGCTAAGAAGTGAAGTCTATGAACGTTTGGGTGATAAAGACGCAGCGGGTCTGGACATAAATAACGCCATGCAACTCAGGAAAGAATCGACAGGTGTTGTAGATTGGTAGCTTCAATAGTGCCACTTGAGTCCCAGGTAAGCCTCAAAGGGAGCAGCTTCTATCGGGCTGTATGTGCCCGGCACTCTGTAATGTCTGTTGAACATGTTCTTCAGCGCCAGTTGTATGTCAAGGTTTTGAAATAAGACATCGCGGGCAGTAATAGTGGTATCCAAAAGCCATTGAGGCGTTGTAGAATAATGTAGCTCACCTTGTTTGTAATAAGAGGGCATAGAATCCGCATATTGCAGATAAAGAGAGAAATCTAATCGATCCAGAGGACTCCATAGGAATCCAATATTGAACAGATTTTTTGGCCCAGTGTCAAAAGGTGTTTCCCAAGAAGAATAGTGCTCCTCCTTTGTACCGTCCGGTCTGATAAAGACGAAATCAAGGACCTTGTATTCCTCGTCATCCCCATCCTGGGATAATAAGGTTGCATTGCCCCAAAACCGTAGGCTGTGGGATATCTGCCACGAGACATCGAGTTCTCCTCCATAGATGTCTTCAGACCCAGGTTTTGAAAAACCTCCATAAGGTTCTTCCTGGATATGATGACGAAGCTCATTCCAAAAAATTGTGGCTGAAAACGAAAATGACGCAGAAGGATGGCACGTAAAGTTCATGCTGAGATTTTGTATTTGTTCCGGGTCAAGGTTATTACGGCCTACGAGTTCCTGATTATATGGTGTCCGATAGGCGGTGCCATAGAGTAGCTTCAGATACCATGACGTTCTTGGAAACCAACTGATTCCCATATTATGACTTATGGTCTGATTATACTGGCTGTGGTCGTCCAGTCTGAGGCCCAGCCAGGCATCAAGATGGTTCCAGTGATGCCGGACCTGGCTAAAAACAGACCAAAGCGAAGTGTCGAAATCCTCTTTCTCTATAGATGGTGTAAAGAGAGTATTTCCGGGCTTAAGGTAGTCGGAAAGAGTGTCTTTTCTTACTATGGCATCGGTAATTTTATTGTATCTGTATGACGCCCCCACGGTAAAAAGTCCCTTGGTATTCCATAGTTCCCTGTCATACAGGATTTCTCCGAATGATACATGGCTTTTCGGGTTCCAGGATAGGTCTATTTCTTTTTCCTTGTAGTCTAGCTCGTTGTAATAGGCATTGAATCTCAGGTCTGAATGATCCATAGGCCTTTCCATCTCGAGACGCACAAACCTGAATGGCGCTTCCCGTTTTCCTGCCCAGCTAAGATTCTTTTCGGATTCCCCTATGACATAATTACGCTCTGCATCAGACCACCTGCCTGATATGTGGAGCCAGTCCTGCCAGGAAAAGTTCAGTACGGCCTCCACGTATTTGGAATTATCCACCTCTGAATGTCCCAGCCGCTCGCTGGGGGGAACAGGGCTGGATTCGTCTCCTTCGAACCTTACTACATTATACTTGTCCTGTATGGGCTTAAGCCTTGTTGCACTGATTGACAGAAATGCCTCCCAGGGCCCTGCGTTTTTTCCCCAATTGAGATTTACATCTGTTTCGTGGTCTGGAGTTCCACCGCGCAGTTTTAATTCCATTCCATCAACGTCTCTGCCCTGTTTGGGGACTATGTTAACTATTCCTGCAAAGGCATCCGGACCCCAAAGAACTGAACCTGGCCCACGTATCACCTCTATACGTTCTATAGGGCCTAATGAAAGCTCTTCGTCCAGGGGATTGACGGTTTTTGTATTGTCTGATGTTAAGGGGACCGAGTCGTAAAGAAAAAGGATACTATTTGATACCCCCCTGAGATAGGGCTGGGTACCCCATTCCCTG
>QNAY01000192.1 GCA_003645605.1 Thermodesulfobacteriota bacterium | reverse complement strand
AATGCTATCCTGATCCACAAGGGTATCGTGCGGGCAGGACATCGTGGAGGAGGAAAAGATGTCGGGATGATCATACATCTCTCTGCAAGCACATCGCTTACAAAAAGACCAAACAGGAAGAGCTTGGTGTGCAGCGTGGAAGAGGCCATTAAACTTGGGGCTGATGGAGTATCCATTCATGTTAATATAGGGAGCAAGAAGGAACGTGAAATGCTCCGGGATTTTGGCACTATCTCCGAGTCTGCTATGGAGTGGGGGATGCCGCTGCTTGCCATGGTCTATCCGAGAGGAGAGAAGATCAAAAACGAACATGACGTTGCTGTAGTGAAACATGCAGCGCGGCTGGGCGCTGAGCTGGGCGCTGACATTGTAAAGGTTAATTATACAGGCGATCCGGAGACCTTCAGAAAAGTTGTGGAAGGGTGCCCGATCCCTGTCGTGATCGCGGGTGGTCCGAAAATGGACTCGGACAGAGACGTTCTGACCATGGTAAAAGACGCCGTTGATGTGGGCGGGGCAGGGGTTTCCATCGGGAGGAATGTCTTCCAGCACAAGGACCCAACAAAGATAGTGCAGGCCTTTGACTTGATTATTCATCAAAATGCGTCGGTTGACGAAGCAATCGATCATTTGAGAGGAGAAGGATAATGAAAGAGGTCTGGGTAAAAGCTGTACCCTGGGACAAAAATCTTATTACAACTGCCCTGGAAAGCGGGGCGGATGCGGTTATGGTTCCCGAAAAATATACGGCCAAGGTAAAAGAACTCGGCATTATCCGCACTATCGCCAAAGATGGAGATCTGAAGCCCGGCCAGGATATAGTCGAATATAAGATCAAGAGCGGCAAAGATGAAAAAGAGATCGTAAAACTCACAAAGACCAAAAAGGTTATTGTGAAAACAACTGATTGGACGATTATACCGCTGGAAAACCTTATCGCGCAGACAGGCAATTTATACGCAGAGGCAAAAACTCTGGCCGAGGCAAAGGACTTTCTTTCCATACTCGAAAAAGGCGTGGATGGTATCCTTGTTACGACAAATGACATAAATGAACTAAAGAAGATTATTCGCGAAGTCAAAAGTTCCGGAGAGAAAATTCCCCTGGTTACGGCGAAGATCTTGGGCGCCAAGTCGCTCGATATGGGGGATAGGGTCTGCGTGGATAGCTGTACGTCAATGCATATGGGAGAAGGTATGCTCATTGGGAATTCCAGTGCAGCCCTGTTCTTAGTACATTCCGAAAGCATCGAAAACCCATATGTCGCTCCCCGTCCTTTTCGTGTAAACGCTGGTCCTGTGCATGCATACATCCGGGTGAGCGACGGCAAAACAAAATATTTGTCTGATCTCAAGGCTGGAAATGATGTCCTTATAGTCGACTTTAAAGGAAAGGCTACAAGGGCCGTTGTGGGAAGATTGAAAATAGAAAAACGGCCCCTTATGCTGGTCGAAGCGGAAGTCGATGGGAGTGTGATATCGACTATCCTCCAAAATGCGGAGACCATCCGCCTCACAAAACCTGACGGATCACCAATTTCGATAGTCAATCTGAAAAAGGGTGATGAAGTGCTTGTGGCTGTCGAAAAGGCTGGAAGACACTTTGGCATGAAGATCGACGAGACAATAGTGGAAAAGTGATAGTCCACACCAAGTTCAATCTGTGTTTTGCTATAGGATACCGTGTAACCGTTCACGGGATTACAACGCCGTTTTACCGTAACCCACCGAACTGTAAGCGTTTACAGTGTGCTGCAGATGCGAGGCGGAGGGTACGCAGACGTACTCCCTGTACTTCAAGTGCCCGACAACAAAGTAGATGCGGTGCCCTGTGAACGCTTACGATACCGTATAGCATAGAGGGAAGGAAGCTGGTCAAGCAGCTTCCCTCCCAAACCAATGTGTAAACCGTTAACGCTGTAATCTTGAGGGCTTTTTCCCTAAACTGACCTTGAGACGTCTTAAACGATCTCCACGGTAAATCGAGACCAGAACCTCCTCTTCAGGCTTTTTGGTCAGCAGTATCCGAATTGCTGCGGTGTCTGATTTTACCTCTTCGCCATCAATTGCAACAATAATGTCTCCTCCTACAGGGTAGAGACGATTTCCAAGACGAAGGTCCTTCTCACTCCCTTTTATCCCTGCCTCGGCGGCCGGACCTCCATGGGTTACATTTATTACAATAGCCCCTTTTTCAACCGGAAGATCAAGAAGCTTAGCCAGGGCCGGGGTGACATTCTGCAGATTCGCCCCCAGCCAGGCACGTGCCACGCAGCCCTTGGAAATGAGCTGTGAAGCCACCCATTCAATGGTCTCAGAGGAAATAGCAAAACCCACTCCGGGTATATGTTTTGAGGGACTGAATATCAAAGTATTTATTCCGATCACCCTGCCTGATGAGTCAACGAGTGGGCCACCGGAAGTGCCTGGATTTATGGATATATCAGTCTGGATTACGTCGTGGACTACACATCCGTCAGGTCTGGAAATACTGCGTCCCAGGGAGCTGATTATGCCCTGTGACACTGTGTACCCTGTTCCAAAAGGATTGCCCAGCGCAAAGACCTTCTGGCCTATGTCAAGTTTTGTGGCTGCAAGTTGCATTGGAGCAAGGGATTCAAGTTCCTTCTGAGGTGCTCGCAACTCAAGTATTGCAAGATCGGTTTCGCTATCGGTTCCCACTAACCTGGCAGGCCACTTACAGCCATCAGACAAAACAACCTCAATGGAATGTACGTCACTGACAACGTGATAATTTGTTAAGATGTGTCCAAGGTAGTCCAGGATAAACCCGGAGCCTGAGCCTTTGTGAGGCACCGGATCCAGATAAGAATCGAGCGCAACTGCTGTGCTGGTTACGTTTACAACTCCCCTTGAGAGCTTTTTGCATAGCTTTACGGTATGTTGTTCCTCTGTCGTAAGTCCCATGCAAGGCAAAGGATTTAGAAAAACAGCAACAAAAGCATAGAACAGGATACATATTGGAATAAATCTCATCAGGGGTCTATAGTCCTCCCATTTTAAGAGCCACAGCCACTATAAGAGCCAATATCAAACGATAATATACAAAGGGATAAAATGTGTGTTTTGCTAGATAGTGCATCAAAAAGGCTATGACTAAGTATCCGGAAATGCCTGCAGCAATAAAGCCCCAGAGAAAGTTCATGCCTAAGGTCCCAAAACCATCCTGCCAAAGCTTAAGGCCCTCGTATAATCCTGCTCCGGCAATTATGGGGGCTGAAAGCAGGAACGAGAAGCGGGCAGCAGCCCTCCTTTCAAAACCCAAGAAAAGGGCCATTGTCATGGTTATCCCACTCCTCGAGACACCAGGCACAATAGCAAGGGCCTGTGCTGTTCCAACACAAACGGCATCTTTCCATGCGAAATTTTTAAAACCACGTTTATGAGATGCAAGGCGTTCTGCTAACCACAGAAGCAAGGCAACCCCGGAAAGGGTCGCTACCACTACCCACGGGGAACGAAATACAGTGGAGGCAGGTCCCTCCAGGGAGTAACCTATAACGGCCCCCGGCACAGTACCTATCAGGACGAGAAAAAGAAGCCGTCTGTCTCCTTTTCTTGATGTTTTTCCCAGGACCAGAGATTTTGCCATGCCTGCCCAGTCCCGCCAAAAATATAAAAAGACCGAAATCAAGGTACCCAGGTGAAGAGTAACATCAAATGCAATGGGGGTATCCTTGAGACCCAGGAAATACTCTGCTAAAACAAGATGGCCGGAACTGGACACAGGCAAAAACTCAGTAACGCCCTGAAGGATTCCGAAAAATATGGCTTCTGTAGTTGTCATTTCTGTATTGTGTAATTACGAAATATTGGCTAGAGGAAGTAGATAAATCCTCATTATAACACATTGTGGGAGGCGTTTGCGCTGTACCGGTTTTGAAAATAGTGTTTCGCGGTACCATAGATACAATATGTAGTACATAGTGTCTGAACGAAAACTAACCAAAACTGTCATTTCGAGCAAAGCGAGAAATCTTATAGTACTGAAAATACAGGCATTAAAGATTTCTCCCTACGGTCGAAATGACAAAAAGAGGGGTTTT
>QNAY01000191.1 GCA_003645605.1 Thermodesulfobacteriota bacterium | reverse complement strand
CTCCCGGATGGGAGCCATCAAGGCTGAAACTGAAATAATCCAGATCCTCAGGAGAAACCCTGTCAAGGATGTCATTGAAAAGATAACCGTTGGTATCCACTGTTATGGAGGCGTAGCCCAAACGCCTTGCCTCTTTGATAGCATGGGGCAACGCAGGACTGAGCGTAGGCTCTCCGCCAAGGAATATAACATTTGTATTATTTGGTGATTTAAGGATTTGGTGATTTGGTGATTTGGTGATTTGGTGATTGTCTGCAAAGATAGCCAGCCACCCGGCCAGAGTCCTTTCATCCAGGATCTGTTTTCCATGCTGTTCCGGGTTGATATAGCAATGGCGACAACGGAGATTACACTGAGTGAGTATGTGAAAGAAGAGATTGCGCGTGTTGGACTGGAACTGGACTGTTCTACGTTCTATTTTCATAAATTTTCAAGTGTATACTTATACAGAAGGCTGTCCTTCCAGTAGGATTGGGCCGGATCAAAAAAAAATCTCTTAAAAAGGGCTAGGCTCTCTTTTCTCTTAATTCCTCCAAGTATCTCGATGTGGCTTTTGGCATAGAGATTATCATTAAAGAAACTACCAACCGGCCCGGCCGCGCCGGTCATGGGTCTCGAAAAATCCAGACCCGTTGCCCCGCCCATAACATCCTCATAGGCATAAACTATTTTCTTGATGCCGTTTAGGATAAGGGCACCAAGACACATAAGGCATGGCTCAAGATTGCAATATGCAGTGATATCTGTATCATCCCCGTGCCCCAGTGGACGTCCTTTTTCAATCCAGTCTCTCAGAGCACACACCTCGGCATGATCAAGCTCGTTCACATCCTCAGGCATGGTATGTGATCTGGCTCCTGACCCCACGATCAAATCTCCGGATACCAGGACGCACCCTACTGGAAAATTACCCCTTGACAAGGCACTTGCAGCCAGATCCAATGCCTCAGACATCCATTTGTCGTGTTTCAAAGTCCTCTGTTCCTCAGCCACTTTTTGATACTCTCTTCAAGGGCAAAGCCAGCGTCTGTCTCCAATACTATTTTCCCTTGCAGCAACCTCAGCCCATTTTTCTCAAGCTTACTATCAAGCCGTTTACAGATATAATTTACACAGATAACGTGCCGGGCAGGAATCATGCAGCCCCGTTCTCCAAGAAACCAGCAGCCTGTCTCATCCCGGGGTGATGAAGGAAGGTTGCAACCCATCAGGAGATTAATTAGAAGCAGAATTACGTCAAAACGATCCTCTATGCCTCTTCCGCAACAGCTCCCTCCATCATTGACAGCGCAATCAGTACACTCGGCAATAAGTCCCATCCTTTTCATCTGAATCCATGATTGCTGAATGGCCTGCCGATAAGTCTCCTGTAAAGGCTGAATTGCCTTGTCGGACGACAACTCCCTGCCATAGATATGAAAAAGCTTCTCCGCACACCGAATTTTTTCAAGGATCGGATAGCCGGTGCCTATAAGCAGCCTCACAGGGTATTTGTTAATCACCTGCAGTTTTCCTCTGTCCATTGGACAACTTAATCACTATACAACCAATCGGGCAAGGAATTCTAAGTTACATGATCTACTTGCAAAAATCCAGATACAGAGAGTACACCGGCCCTTATATCCAGATTGACTTCTATAAATGGACAGTATACAAGTACTCCCAAGCAAGAGGAGAATGTTGTGAAAGATGAATCACTCTATGCCCAGGCGGGCGTAAACATAGACAAAGCCAATGAATTAGTAAAAAAGATACGGCCGATGGTCGCCTCCACCTTCAAGCGTGGAGTTCTCACGGAAATCGGCGGCTTTTCCGGACTTTTTGCGCTTGACCTTGATCGGTACCATGAGCCTGTCCTGGTTTCTTCAACTGACGGCGTAGGGACCAAAATCAAAATTGCCACCCTATGCAACATGCATGAAACCATTGGGGTCGACCTCGTTGCAATGTGTGTTAACGACATACTGGTATGCGGGGCCAACCCACTGTTTTTCCTGGACTACTTTGCCACAGGTGAGCTGGACCCTGAAAAAGCAACAGATATTATAAAGGGTATTGCAGATGGATGCAAAGAGGCCGGCTGTTCCCTTATCGGCGGCGAGACTGCTGAAATGCCCGGATTATATGCAAAAAATGACTATGACCTTGCAGGATTCGTTGTTGGGGTCGTGGACAGGGACAAGATCATCGACGGCTCCGAAATAGGTGTAGGCCAAGTGATGATAGGCCTGTCATCAGCCGGACTCCATAGCAACGGGTTTTCCCTGGTGCGAAAAATCTGTTTTGAAAAACTCGGGCTTAACGTCTCGGACAGGGTGCCCGAGATCGGAAAACTTAGCCTGGGAGAAGTGTTACTGACACCCACAAAGATATATTCCAGTACAATCAACCATCTGCTAAAGCAGCAACGAATCACCGGCATGGTACACATCACGGGTGGCGCTTTCCTGGATAACATACCCAGGATACTCCCTAAATCCTGCCGGGCAGTGATCAAAAAGGGCAGTTGGCCAATCCCGCCCATCTTTCAGTTCTTACAGGAAAAAGGCAATATATCCGAAGAAGAAATGTTCCGGACATTCAACTGCGGTATCGGCATGATACTCATAGTACCCGAGGCCGACGCACAGGACCTGCTTTTCCAGACCCATGCACTTGACGAACAGGCCTTTGTTATCGGTCATATAGAAGAGAGAGAGCTTGAAAAGCCGCCGGTGATATTTCAAACATGAGTACATTAAAGTGCCTAAAGTGAACTAAAGTTTAAAGTGCCTAATTAAGGTGTCGCTTCGCTCAATCTATTTAGCGTCCGAACGGAAACTCCAAATTTTGTTTTTTCAATTTAGGTCAGGAACAATTAATATATTAAGTTCTTTTCTTTTTTTAATTCAAGACAATTCAAATCCAAATGATACTGGTTAGCGCTTGCTTAATTGGTCTTTCCTGCAGATACGATGGGGAGAGCAGGCCCGATGTTCGGCTGATAGAAAAACTGAGGGGAGCCTGTATTTTGCCGGTTTGCCCTGAGCAACTGGGTGGCCTTGCAACCCCCAGACCGGCTGCTGATATCTATTATGGAAACGGTATAGATGTCTTAAACGGTCAAGCAAAAATCTTTACTATAGAGGGACAAGACGTCACAGAGGCCTTTAAACGAGGTGCTGAGCAAACGATCTTCCTGGCAGGCGCCTTGGGTGTTAAGCAATGCCTTCTAAAAGCAAGGAGTCCTTCTTGTGGTATCACTGCGCAGATCGGGGTCACTGCGGCAAAACTACTTCTAGCGGGTTTTGAAATTAAAGAAGTAGGCTAGAACTATTTAACCCCTTGCCCCACCTTGTCTATTACACTTTCGCGCAATTCTTTCCCAACTTTGAAGAATGGCAACTTTTTCGGTGATACCGAAATATTTTTACCGGTCTTTGGATTTCTGCCAGTGTAAGATGCATATTTCCTTACTGTAAAACTCCCAAAACCGCGAATTTCCACGCCGTCTCCCTTTACTAAAGCCTCGGTCATGGCATTAAAAACCTCATCTACCACAAATTCGGCCAATTGACTATCCAGTACCGGATCTTCTGAAAGAACCTCTATAAGCCCTGATTTATTCACATGAATCCCCTTCTTTTCTTAGGATTATCTGCAAAACCTATCTTTGGTCAAAACTGCCGCTCCGAGAACAATGTCCCGATGGCTGCATTTCTCGTTGGGAAAAATGCTTCTGAAGACTGATGTTGCATTTTTTCTTTGTTTTTGGGAAGTTGCTATTAAATACAAGTACGTTAATATCAGATCAAGGTTAACTTTGGCAAGTCTATAGAGGCAAAAAAATTATATTTGTATTCGTAACTATTCAGGTAGATAGACTGAAGATAGAAGGCTAATAGGAACAAATCATGCGTAATCACACAAAATTGCAGACTTTTGAGTTGGCTGACGAGATTGCAGTATTAGTTTGTGTCTGAACGAAAACTAACCAAAATTGTCATTTCGAGCAAAGCGAGAAATCTTATCGTACTGAAAATACAGGCATTAAAGATTTCTCCCTACGGTCGAAATGACAAAAAGAGGGGTTTTCGT
>QNAY01000190.1 GCA_003645605.1 Thermodesulfobacteriota bacterium | reverse complement strand
CCAAGATTTTAAAAATTTATTTTGAAATCAATGGGTTACTGTTGTTTTGCTCAGGGAACTTCAGTTTAAATCCAGCATATAACTCGTCAAGAACGAAGATTGACATAAACGTGATTTGAGCACATGCCAAGGCATTGAGATTTTTTTTGTCACCGCCCAGATATGATGTGTAGCCATTTGTATCAAGGATGATCTTGTTCATACCCAGTCCTTGGGGTCGATTTCGGAGAAATCCTTGCTGTTTGCAGTAAATTCTTCAATATCCTCTGCTGTCCATACTCCACAAAGGTCACTAAAGTCATGATGATGATCTTTGTGATTGCTGGTTGTTAAACCAAGTGATTCAGCCAAAAGTTTTTTGATGGTTTTATTAAGGCTGAGCTTTTGATGGCGCGCCTTTTCCCGAATTAGGGTATCTAAAGGATCTTCAAGTCCATGGATCGTTATTGATTTCATGTAAGCTTCCCTGTTGAACCATAAATGGGTTGAGTATAGTTCAAATATAGTTCGGAGTTAGCCCATGTCAAGTTGATAAAAATGGGCGTTGAATATGATTGTCAGATAATCAATAGGAAGCAGATTTTCGTGGATATACACAGATATGGAGCAGGATTTTCAAACAGCGTCCTCTAGTGCACTGTATTTTTCGTAACTTCTCAATAAGTCCGGGCAAATCATATTTTGCGACTATCCACTGGATTCCGGCTTTCGCCGAAATGACAGGCGCTTATACCCAATCGTCATTCCGGCGAAAGCCGGAATCTAGACATCTTACCCTGAGTTATTGAGAAGTTACTATTTTTCCACTTTCACTCTTATGAAACCGAACAAATCATGTGTTATAAATGAGGACAATTTACTTGTTCGCTAGAAATTGCGAATTGAGGGATTGATATTGATTGTAATTGAGAAATAAATTGAGACTTGAGAACTTGAAGGTACTGTATTGATTTTAATTCCTCAATCCTTCAATCCTTCAATCCTTCAATTCCTCAATTTTCTCTTATGGAGTCCTATGTCTATATTGTCTAAAATGCTCTTAAGGGAAATGGTCCTGCCTTTTCTGTTTTCCTTTTGCGCACTCAGCGTCCTTTTATTGCTGGGTAGCGTGTTGCCCCTTTTGGAAACTCTGCTCAGGGCAGGGATAAAGCCAGCCGAATTGGGTAGATTTATTATTTTGGTACTTCCGACCTTTTGGGCTCTTGTATTTCCCCTGGCCACGTTGTTAGGTATATTATTGGGATTCTTGCGTCTTTCCAGGGACAGTGAGATACTTGCACTATTTGCATGCGGTGCAGGCATTAGAAAGCTCATCATGCCTGTGATTGCGGTCTCAATGACAGCTTGGCTGCTAAGCTTTTTTTTGTCAGCCAGTGTAATTCCAAAGGCAAAATCAGCATCCAGAAGTTTTATTCGGGAATTAACTGAACGTGGTTTGGCCAGGGGAATCCCGGAAAAAGCCTTTTTAAGCCCGATGCCCGGGCTCACCCTGTATGTCGATAAAAGCCTGGATCAAGGTCACCGTTTCAAGGGAGTTTACATACGGGATGCCCGGAAAAAGCAGGTGGCCAACCAAATTCTGGCACGTGATGGAGAACTTATTGCTCAGCCAAGCGGTTTGGCAGTGGGTTTGCGGTTGAGGCACGGCACACTGAACCGCATAAGTGATGATTATAGAAAGACCGATACTCTTGATTTTGACTCCTATGCCCTTCGTCTTAGCCTGCCCGTTGAGCACCACAAACAAAAAAGAGGTGAGATGGGATTGCCGGACCTGATAAAGGTTGCCTCAGATCCTGATACCTCCGCCGAAGATAGAGTGCGCTATCTCATCGAGCTTCAAGGGCGGCTGGCAATACCTTTAGGCACCTTGATTCTTGGCATTATGGCCGCTCCCCTGGGTATACTGTTCGGGAAAACCGGGCTTTCAGGAGGAATTGCCCTGGGCCTTGCCGCGTTTCTTGCTTACTATCTTTCCATGGCTTTTGGGGGTAACTTGGCCGATACAGGTTCAGTTTCACCTGTTATTGCCATATGGGCGCCAAATCTGATCTTTGCCGGCATAATGATTGGTTTGATATATCTATTGTGTAAACAGGGGGCATTAAGGGGCTAGTATGAGTGTACTTAGCCGGTATTTACTCCGTAATTTTTTTACATTTTTTGCACTGGTCCTTATGGGATCTATGGGGATATATCTCCTGATCGAGATATTTGAAAGGCTGGATGATTTGATTGAGGCGAATTCGCCCATATCCTTAACGCTGGCCTATTTTTTTCTATCAGTACCACATATTCTCTATGAGCTGACACCCCTGGCAACTTTACTTGCCGGGCTTCTCAGTATCATGCTGCTATCAAAATATTTGGAGCTACTTGCTATGCGCTCCATTGGAGTTAAACCCTGGAAAGTTATATTGCCTCTGTTTCTTGCGGCTTTTTTTCTGTCATCGATCCTGATCATTTTACAGGCGTTTTATATACCTAAAGCAACAGTTAGGGCTCAGGAAATATTGCAGATGGATTTTAAAAATAGGCCGCAAAGAGGGATAGTAAAGGAAAACAGGCTTTTTTATTTGGGCGACAACAGTATATGGACCACAGAACTCGGGAGCCCCGACGCCCAAAGGCTAAAAAACGTACAGTGGTTTTCATATGACAAAGAATATATGATTAAGCAATTCGTAGCGGCATCGGAAGCCATATATTCAGGAGATAAGTGGATTTTTAAACATGGACTACGTAAATTGAGAAATGACAAAGAATCCGCGCATTCTGTTGATACCTTTGATACCTTGAGTCTCGATCTTGCAGAGGCACCTGAGGACTTTGTCGCTGTTAAGACACCCCCGGCACAGATGGATATGGTTTCCCTCTGGAGGAGTATTCAAAGGCTGAAAAAGTCTGAATACCTTGCAAACGAGCAAGAGACTGTATTCTGGGGGCAGATTTTGTATCCGTTTTTAGGATGTACTCTGCTTCTAGTCGGATTACCCCTCACAATGTCAAGGGATCGCGGAGGTCTTTCAATTGGTCTTGGGTTAGGAGTGGCTATTGGTTTTATCGCATGGGTAACATGGAGTTTTGCTCTTTCCTTGGGTAAAACCGGCATAGTTCCGGCGTTTTTTGCGCCTTGGATAGTGCACCTTGTGCTTATCACAATGGGTTATGCTTTGATGAGACGATTAAGGTTTTAAGAGCGATTAGCTTAATGATTATCGGTCTGCCGCCCCGACAAGCAGGATGTTTTACTATTACAAATTTTCTGATTAACGTAATACCCTGATTTTTCAAAGCTAAACGCTAATGGCTAACAGCTAATCGCTTAATTTCGGTACAATCATGAATGAGAAAGACCGAATACTGAATGTAATAGAAATACTTGAGGCCACATATGGGGATGCTCATATAGCTCTGAAGTCTGTGAACCCCTTTCAACTACTTGTATCCGTCATCCTTTCAGCCCAGTGCACTGATGTTAGAGTGAACCAGGTAACTCCTGTTCTATTCGAACGGTTTCCAGATATCAGGAGTATGTCTGAAGCCCCAAGAGAAGAACTGGAGGAACTCATCAGAACCACAGGTTTTTTTCGGAATAAGGCTAAGAACATAAAAGCAGCTTCAAGGATCATTGTAGAACGTTTCAAGGGTGAGATTCCAAGGACCATGGAAGAAATGGTTACAATCCCCGGTGTTGGGAGAAAAACAGCAAATATTGTACTGTACAATGCCTATGGAGTGATTGCCGGTATAGCAGTGGATACCCATGTAAAGCGTCTTGCCAAACGCCTGGGCATGACACTGGAAGACAATCCCATTAAGATAGAACGTGATCTTATGGCAATAATCCCAAAAAAAGACTGGGGTGAGATAACTTATGTCCTGATCAACCACGGGAGACAGATATGTAAGGCCAGGAAACCAAATTGTCGTGAGTGTCCTGTTCGAGGTGTCTGTCAGTCGGTCAAGCAATCTGGATATTTCATATAAGGTAACCGTTCACGCTAATGTGTCATGATTCGCGCTGCCATGTCATTTCGACCAAAGGGAGAAATCTTTACCATCCAGAACTCAGGTCTTTCCAGTTTGGGTT
>QNAY01000189.1 GCA_003645605.1 Thermodesulfobacteriota bacterium | reverse complement strand
GCGAATAATTTGCAATAAGGTGATCTAATCGCCGAATTGACTAATTTTCCAGCTTCCTGTATTGCCAGAGGCCTCATCGGCCCGGTCTGGGAGCATAAAAAACCGGTACAGCGCAAATGCCTCGCCCAGATAGTCAATTGACTTATCCAATTTTTTGTAGTAGTGTTAAATAAATGCTAATTATGGTCTATAGTCTATAGATTTGGTGATAAGTGATTTGTGCAGGCCGCCTGTAAGGCTTTAAGGAGAAAAGGAAAATTTCCTCTATCTTTTGCCTGATGGTTGAGTTGATTAGAGGAAAAAATATTCTTTTCGGGAATTTTTTTTCAAAATAGTGCCCAAAATCCGGGAAAAATAGCGAAATATGAGAAAAAGATAACATTATTCTTGCTATATATTAAATTCAAATATCAGATATTGAAGGCGAAAGGAGGATTGATTACGCTGAAAAAGTCCCTTTTTAGCCACTGACTCGAAATAGCTATATAAGTTTCGTATGCGTAATTTATATATTACGAATATATTTATGTTATAGCTTTGAATCGACTCCGACTTTTTGCAGGGTAATCAGGATTTGAAATATGAAAAAAATTATCTTGGCAATTTGTCTGCTACTTATTTTCAGTACGACAACAGCAAATGCTTATACGGCTTTTGTCGGTATAGATGATACAATTGATTTGCCATCTGTAGTCGGTTTTTATTTTGATGTGCCAAGCGTGACATCCGATCAATTAGACCTTACAATTTATTATCAAGGTGATACCATAGGAGTATGTGGAGAAAACAGAAATGGAGCGGTTCCCCCTAATATTTTCCCCTCCCTTCCGTATCCCTGGAATATTGGTCCATTATCTAGCCCTAACGGTTATCTTGGGATTGATCTGAGTGCTATCATTCCAATTGGTTATAATCTTAGTCATCATCTAAGCCCCGGAATAATTTTGTCCCTCGAACTCCCAGGAGATACGGGTTTTAGCCTCGACAATTTCATTTTGGCAGGTATGAATCCTGATGGGGTATTTTTTTATGATTTAAATATTATCGAGACTCCTATGGAAGGTTGTAGAGATGGCGGTATGGAGTATACCTATTCAATTGTTCCTATCCCTGGCAGCTTGGTCCTTCTTGGTTCTGGCTTGATCGGTCTGATCGGTCTTGGCCGAAGACGGATAAGGAAGTAATAATACAGGCATAAAACAGGCAAAGGCCTTTCCAACGGAAGGCCTTTTTTTATTCTTATGGTCAGGATGGAGAAATATGCCCGTTGGTTCTGGTGCCAAAGGACTGACCGTGAGGCGGGATCGGTTGAAAAAATCGAATTGAATATAACTTTCTAATTTTGTTGGGGTGAGCGATGGGAATCGAACCCACAGCCTTCGGGGCCACAACCCGACGCTCTAACCGTTGAGCTACGCCCACCATTGATTTTTAATATATACCATATATTTTCCGAATTTGCACACGTTCGATGTCTGTTGTTATCTCCTTATTTAAAAAAACATTGGCATCTTTAAGTCAAAAGTAGTTTACACTTTGTTGATCTTGTATTTTGGCAGTGAAACTTGAAATTGGAAATTGGGAAAAATACAAAGATGTAGGGATGCGTTACCTAATTTCTAATTTCCAATTTCGACATCAGCATTCAATTCGATAATACATGCTTTTTCGAAAAAAGTGTAAACTGATAAATGAAGAATGCCAAAACATCTTTAAAATATTGAACAAAACGCTTGGAAAAATCGATAAAGATAATAGTCTGGAATTCAGCCATAGACATAAGATCGTAAATACTCATGACAAGTGGCTTTGAATAGCTGTAAACGCTTACTTTTCGGTTGGTTGTGGTAAAATGGGCGTTGTAATCCGGTGAACGGTTACATTATTTCTTGATGGGTAACAAAAAAGATTGGATATTTGAAATGAAAATTATATACTTGAATATATTGCTGAAGAAAACGTTTTTAATGCAGAACACCGGCGGGTACGTTTTAGTAAATCCGCCCTTGCAAAAGAGAAAATTCTGACTAGTATCGACTAGAGACTTCCAAGGGATAGCAGTGTCAAATCAGATCATAATCAGTACTTTTTTAAAATAAAACCAATGAATTTTCCTTTTATTAAAAAGGTACCCTTTTTTTGTTTGCTGTGTCTTATCTTTGGCTGCTCCGCAGCTAAAGTTACAAACGTGAACCATAAGGATTTTTCTGCCAATTGCACTTCCGAAAAAAAAATTCTTATTCAGGATAGTAAAGAACTCCTGGCCGACATTTCTCCATCAATACAGAAAGACGCTGAAAATGCAGAAGGATATACAGTCGGACTTTTAGAGAATTCCAAGGGTTACAGTAAAGCTAATACTAAAGGAAAAGAACAGAACAGAGAACAATATCTTTTAGATGCCGCCCTGGATTATTGCAAGACATCCCAGGAATTCTGGGCTGAAGGTTACCTGAATAAAGCCATTGATGCCCTGGATCAGGCATATGGGCTTATCTTAAAGGTGGATCCGGAAAGTGATCCGGAATTTATCCAGCAAAAGGAAGATCTGAGATTCATGATTTCCAGGCGAATTTTGGAAATCCACGCATCGCGTTATACCGCAGTAAACGGGAATCACAAGGCCATTCCTTTGATCATGAACAGCCATGTAAAACAGGAGATCCAGAGATTCCAGGGATGCGAAAAGAAATTCTTTATAGAGTCTTACAAACGTTCAGGGAAGTACCGGGACGAAATCGTTAATGCCTTGAAAGAAGCAGGACTGCCTGAAGATCTCTCATGGTTGCCCCTTATCGAAAGTGGGTTCAAGGTGAAGGCTTTATCCCGCGCCCGCGCCCTTGGACTATGGCAATTCATTCCCTCCACGGGCTACAAATTCGGACTGAACAGGGATAACTGGATTGACGAAAGATTGGACCCTGCCAAGTCCACTGCCGCAGCCATTTCATACCTAGAGGAATTGCATCAGATATTTGGGGACTGGACTACTGTTCTCGCAGCATATAACTGCGGTGAAGGGAGGGTCCTCCGAAAAATTCGCAGGCAGAAAATCAATTATCTTGATAACTTCTGGGATCTATACGAGAAACTTCCAAGGGAAACCGCTCGCTATGTTCCCAGATTCTTGGCCACGCTTTATATATTGAAATATCCGGAAAAGTACGGGATAACTTTGGAGGAACCGGACAAACCGACACCATATGAAGTAGTAACCATTGACAAACAAGTCAATTTAGATACAGTTGCCGACAACCTGAATATACCCGCCAAAGACCTCTCCGCGCTAAACCCGGAATTGCGCTATAATGTCACTCCAGGTGTCCCTTATGCCATCAAGGTCCCCATGGGAAAAGGCGAAATCCTTTTTGCCAAAATTGCAGATATTCCGGAGTGGTCCCCACCAAAAAGGGCTTATGTGTATCACAGGGTTCGAAAAGGAGAGACACTCTCAATTATAGCCCTTAAGTATCATACGAGTGTTCGGGATATTATCCAGGCAAATAATATTCGCAGAAAGCATTTTATACGATCCGGACAAAAACTAAAGATACCTGTTGCAGGTAGAAGAACTCCAAAATTATTAGCCAAAGACGCTGTGACTCTTCATAATGGAAAATATTCAGTGAGAAAGGGGGACTCACTGTGGCTTATCGCCAGAAGTTTCAACACAACAACAAAGGAACTTTGCAGGCTCAACAATTTGTCGTCAACTCGTCTTCATGTGGGCCAACAGTTAAAAATTACAATAGAAAAACTCCAAACTAATTCTGAGGAAAAAGAAATGTATCGCGTCAAACGTGGAGATAACCCCTCACAAATCGCCAAGAAACACAATATGTCTCTGTCCCGATTACTCCGCATCAATAACCTGAACATTAATTGCAGGATTTATCCGGGACAGATGCTCGTGGTAAGCAACTCGTCACAGACAACCATATAAGTCATTCTTCGAAAAAGATAATAGGATATTCGGCATCCTTCATGATAAATCAAAAGTGATTATACTGCAAAAAGTCGGAGTTAATCTAAAGCTATAACATAAACATATTCGTAATATATAAGTTACGCATACGAAACTTATATAGCTATTTCGAGCCAGTGGCTAAAAAGGGACTTTTT
>QNAY01000188.1 GCA_003645605.1 Thermodesulfobacteriota bacterium | reverse complement strand
CTCCTCTCGCCTTGAATACAACAAAAAACCCTATTAATTTGTTCAACCTATTTATCTCCCGTTCCTTAGTGTATTTATTTACCCAGTTGTCAAGAAGAAGGGGTCACCCATTAGTGAAGGATTTAGGGGACGGTGTTCTGAACCTTTTTGTTCCACTTACCAGAGTCGTGCCGGACCATTCGGTTTTTGTGGGCCATATAGACCGGTCATGGCAGGATACTGAAGATGTGACCCCGGCTTTCCTGCCTGCTGCTCGCCAAGCTTGCAAGGCAGGCGGGAATGGAGAAAACATCAGGGGAACGAGGGGAGCATATGTCATACTCCCCTAAATCATACCCCCCCCCTAAATTTGAGAAGGCTCATATGGATTCTAATTGACAACAAAGGAAAAGGATGATTATATGTAACTATATTATGTAGTCACAAAGGAGATGTCATGATCCAGACCAATGTCAGGGAAGCAAAGGCCAAATTGTCCTCTTATCTTTCGCAGGTCGAACAAGGAGAAGAGGTTATGATTGTGCGAAGGGGTAAACCAGTGGCCATACTGAAAGCAGTTGAGCAAACAGCCCACTTACCCAGCATGAAGGCCTTCCGTGAGAAGATGCGCGTGAAAGTGCCCTCAGCTTCTGAGACTATTATCAGAATGCGAGAGGAGTCCAGATATTGACAGACATCCATTACATCGACACATCCTACTTGGCACCGTATTACCTGCCAGAAGCAAACAGCGACGTTGTGGAAAGTAAGTTGCTCAGGCTTCCAGTAGGATCTTTGGTAATCAGCCCCCTTGTTCGATCAGAATTCGCTTCGCTTCTATGCAGAAAATTCAGGACCAAGGAAATGGAAGCAGCAGATGCCCGACGAACAATGATAGCCCTGGACAAACATTTGGGTGCAGGGGTTCTGCGTATGGTATCAGTAGGCTCCAGCGATTTTGAACGGGCAACAGAATGGATTATGGCCATGAAACACCCCTTGAGGGCCCCTGATGCTCTACACCTTGCTATTGCAACCCGAGAGGATGCCTTTTTTTGGACCTTAGACAAAGCCCTCGCCCGTGCCGCTAAGTGGGTTGGTCTTAAGACACGCAAATGAAGTAAGGATTTGGGGGACGAACATCCAACTCGTAGACTGTAATTATTCACTTTCCCCCCTGACAGCCAACAGCCTTTTCAGGTTTCAAAGCATAATCCGTTGGGAATACGCATTTTGGTGCAATCTGCCCGCGGTTGAAACCCTGCAAAAGCCTATCGGCTGCCAGGGAGTGTGAACGGTTACCGTAGACTCGTTTCATCTCTCCCAAATTTTTACTTTCCAATTTCAAGTTTCAAGCCGTGAACAGCTACGAATATCTTTAACGTGACTAAATCGAGAACTACATAACTTCCGCCACTGACACAGTGCGATCCCCAAGCATATTCACATAGCTTCCCAGTTCGTTGTCATACCATCCGTAGATCACCGCCTGGGTAATTGCTATTTTCAACATGTCCTGCCCGATTTTCTGTAGGGTCTCCTGTCCTGCGATTTGACTCACCTTTTGTAGATCTATGCTTACTTCTGCTGTGCGGGTATGGGTTTCATTGGCCTCAATAATAGCCGCGGCTTTTGGAAGTCCGATAATATCACAGGAGACATTCTGTTCTTCAGTATAATGAAGATATCCACGGGAATCACGAGCTGCGGCATCTCTATAAATTGTGTTTATTAACTCCTTCCGAATCGATTCGCCGGATGGTTCTTCCTGCAGGTTCACTACCAGAATAATCAATGACCCTGTTGTAGTTGGAATCCTCACAGATTGAGCAATAAACCCGATCTGTTTCATCTCCGGCATCACAAGTGCGAGGGTATTTGCCGCCCCTGTGGAGGTCAATATGATGTTATTCAGGACGCTCCGATTCTTTCGCAGATCTGTTGCCCCTGATTTTGGAAGCCGGTCCAGGACTTCTTGTGAGCCTGTTACTGCATGGACAGTAGCCATCGAGGCGGTCAGGATTTTTTTTGAGCCAAAAGAGTCCAGAAGGGGTTTCATCATGTGTGCCAGGCAGGTAGTTGTACATGAAGCATTGGAAACAATACTATGCACTCGCGGGTCATAGTCATTTTCATTAATGCCCATAACGGTCGTAACTGCGTCATCAGGCATGAGTTTGGTCTTATCTTTTATTTTAAAAGGGGCCGAGACAACAACCTTTTTTGCCCCGCTCTCAAGGTGGCCTCTCACAGAACCTCTTGGGCCATCAGGGGAGAGAGTAGGATCAGTGAATTGCCCTGTAGTATCTACCACGAGCCTGGCACCATGTTCCCGCCAGCCAATATCTTTCGGATTTCTGGAATGCCGCAAGACCTTGATCTTCATGCCATCTACTGTCATGGATCCCGTATTTTCGTCTACATCCCGGATCACTTTTTTGCCCTTGTATCCATAAAAGTAACCACCAAGGGACCCGTAAGTAGAATCTCTTTCCAGATAATGTGCGATATCCCTCAGCGAGGTACCAACATCTCGTCCCAGGTTGATCACTATTTCATTAAAATACTTCCGCGCAACATGGTGCCACAGTGTGAGTTTCCCAATTCTTCCAAGGCCGTTGATACCCAGTTTTGGGCCGTTATTACCCTCATTTTTTGAGATATTTTCCATATTAGTCCTTCTCTCTTAAGGTGAGCGATTAGCTGTTAGCCATTAGCGTTTAGCTTTGAAAAATGGTTCATTACGGATTAGTGTGGTAATCCGTGATGAACAGCTATTAGCATTTAGCTTTTAGGTATTAGTAATCTATTTGGAAAACAGCAGCAAATTAACCGCTAACAGCTAATACCTAATTTTGTAATAGCAAAACATCCTGTAATCATTAAGCTAATAGCTAACCGCTAATGGCTAATTGCTCAATTTAGGTTTTTATTTCTTTGATCTTTATTTGACCTGAATAGATAGATCCCTCCAGGCCATCAATGCTTATCCAGTCTCCTGTTTTTAGGATTTTTCCGTCCAATGAGCAGGTCTTTTTCTTCTCCATGCAAACAAGGTCTGCACATCCCACGACACAGGTCTTGCCTAGCGTGTGGGCCACAATTGCAGCATGTGAGGTGGAGCCTCCCCGGGCGGTGAGCAGGCCATCAGCCTCATTGACTTCCTTGATGTCATCAGGAACAGTGTCGTTTCTGATAAGGACCAGGGATGCCCCTGGTTCTGTATTTCGCCAGTGTTGGATTTCTTCCAGACTGAACACGGCCCTTCCTGTCATGGCACCTCCACTTATTCCTATCCCGTGCCCTAAAAAATTGGCAGAGGTCCTCTCTTCGATATCGAATGAGTAGACCTTCTCTCTCTCTCTTATGACCATATTACGGGTCTGGAGAGAATACAGGTCTTTTGTGTCAGGACTTTCAAACGTAAATTCGATCTCCTGGGGCCCCCATTTTCTATTATAAACCAGCTCTTTAGCCCATTCTCTCATTTTAGAATACACCTTTGGAAACAGGGATTCAAGCGTAGCATCACACAACCTGTTCTCGATCTTTGCTTGTTTTCTTGAAATGGGAAGGGTCCTCACCAGGCCTGAAACCACATCCTCGCCTTGATTCCCAAGGGTGAAATCGCCCCATAATGTGAGTGTATTCCCTGGCCATCTGGGGCTGTGAGTAAAAAAGACCCCTGCACCGGACTTCCGGGATAAATTGCCAAATACCATGGTTTGAACTGTTACAGCAGTACCCCAGTCGTCGGAGATGCCCATAATTTTACGATAGGTTTCAGCTTTAGGTGTATGCCAGGAATCAAAAACCTTCCTAATAGCAACAAGAAGTTGCTCAAAAGGAGATTCCTTGATTTCTATACCGTTGTCAAGGATCAACGACTTGTAAGCCAAGGTAATGTCCTCCATCTGCTGTCCGGAAAAATCTTTTTTGAAAGGAGTGCCTAAACGCTGCTTAAAATCAACGATGATATCATCGAACTCATCTCTTTCCAGGCCAAAAGCCATACCGTAAGACTGGAGAAATCGCCGGTAGGTATCCCAACTGAACCACCCATTGCCTGTCTGCTTAATCATTCCATGAACGATATTTTCATTGATCCC
Organism: Thermodesulfobacteriota bacterium; assembly: GCA_003645605.1. GTDB lineage: Bacteria > Desulfobacterota > Dissulfuribacteria > Dissulfuribacterales > UBA3076 > UBA3076. Next base: position 39 of record QNAY01000188.1, on the reverse strand, counting down.
CACATCAAGGAACGTGTCCATCATCCCAGGCTGAGGAAT
>QNAY01000187.1 GCA_003645605.1 Thermodesulfobacteriota bacterium | reverse complement strand
CCTGAACGAAAACCCCTCTTTTTGTCATTTCGACCGTAGGGAGAAATCTTTAATGCCTGTATTCTCAGTACGATAAGATTTCTCGCTTTGCTCGAAATGACAGTTTTGGTTAGTTTTCGTTCAAACACTAGGTTAGGAATTCCCATTATTCAGATAAGACAAACGGAATTGTGAGGTTGTATGGAGACATTGGATTGCCGGGGGCTTGACTGTCCTCAGCCGGTACTGAGGATCAAGGATTTTATTGAAGCTAATACCCGGACATTGGCATTTACAGTGTCAGTTGACAATGCCGCCGCAGCCCAAAACGTCGTCCGTTTTGTCGAAAGCCAGGGTTTCAGTGCGTCACTTAACCAAAACGTCGATGATTTTGAGATCAAAGCTGAAAAGTCTGAGGAAACTCGGAGCGAATCTGTAGCCACCGAGCCTGCCTCGTCGAATGAGAAGACGCTGGTCCTGATCCCCAAGAATACCATGGGTTCGGGCGATGATGTGCTGGGAGCAGGACTTATGCTCAATTTTTTAAATACGCTCAACGAGATGGGAGAGACTCTCTGGAGAGTGGTTTTCCTCAATGGCGGGATAAAACTGACGATTGAGGGGGCCAAAACCTTGCCTGCCATACAGCAACTTGAGGCCCAGGGTATAAGCATTCTTGTATGCGGCACCTGCCTAACACACTTCAATCTGCTGGATCAAAAAGGTGTGGGGGAAACCACAAATATGCTGGATATTGTAACAAGTATGCAGCTCGCAGACAAGGTGATCAGTGTATGATGTCCTTTTGTATATTGTTGCCGGAAGAAATCGTGCGAGCCAGAGTATTTGACAGGATCACAAAGTTTTCAATGCTCAAGACTTCTGCCCTGTAGCCCGGATCTATTCCGCAGACCTCCAGTGCTTGAATTATCTCGTCTTGCGAAAAAGAAGCCAGTCCCTTAAGGGCGTTTATCAATTTCTTTCGTCTTTTCTGAAATGTCTGTCTGACAATATTTTTAAAAAACGCAAAATCCGTTGCAACAATGACAGGCTCTCTGAATTCCATTTGTACTAAAGTCGACGTAACCTTGGGGCGAGGACGAAAAAGGCTAGGCGGTATATCCATTAATCTGGTGATATCGGCGCAATATCCGGTAACCACTGATAATATTCCGTAAGCCTTGCTTCCCGGACGAGAGATAAGGCGCTCCGCCACCTCCTTCTGAAACATCAAGGTTGCCCTGTTTATATAATTACGTTCTTCGATCAGCTTAAATACTACCTGGCTTGAAATATTATAGGGCAGGTTGCCTATTATTTTGAGAGTGCCTCCCATCTCTTCTGCAAGGCCCCGAAAAGAGACCTTGAGGATGTCCGAATGACGCAACTCCACATTCCCGGGCAAAGGTAGCTTTTCGCGTACCCATTTGATCAGTCTTTCGTCTATTTCAAGGCCAATAACTCCGGAGGCCTTTTTTGAAAGTTCCCCGGTCATGGCTCCGAGCCCTGCACCCAGTTCTACTACTTGATCTCCGGGCTGTATGCCGGATAGTTCTATTATAGTCTCAATGGTGCCATGGTGGACAAGAAAGTTTTGGCCAAGGGAGCGCTTTGGCAGTGGAAAGCCATGTTCATAGATATTAGTTGTGAGAGATCTCTTTGCTGGATTCGGAATCATTATGGTTGTTTTTTATAAGATTATTCATTCGTCTCTTCTGACGACGGATGTATAGATACAGTGCTGAGAAATAGGATGTTATTGCAAAAGGAAGAGAAAAGACTATACCTCCGAGAAGTACTGATACCATTGACCTGAAGCTGTTTATATATATCAATTTTACTGCTTCGAGCATACTTGCATCACGTGCTAAACCCATCAGATACTTAACCTGTTCCCAGGAAAGCGAGCTGCCGGTAAGGATAGTGCCTACTTTCCAGGACAAATAATACTGCAACGGAATGGTAAGTGGATTGCTTACCAGCAAGCTGACAACAAGTCCGGCTACAAGATTACCCCTTCCGGCAGCGCAAAAAAAGATTATGAGAATAGTGTGAAATGGAATTGTGGGCGTGAGTCCAATAAAAGTCCCTATGGCGATACCTCGCGCGAGAACGAACGGATCTCCTCTCAGCCTCACTAAACGAAGCCACTGATATCTTACTGTTCTCCCTGGACTGATCCCCTTGTCTTTTTTTTCAAAGCGGAGAACATTTTTTACTTTGCTAACAGGGACAATCTCCCTCATACGTGTTTCCCCGGACCAATACATCTTATTCAAATACCAAGTGGAAGCCTTGAGTAGACATCCGCGTCTTCCTTAGCCAGGATTCCGGCCTTTATCTGGTGATAACCCGTCAGAGCAACCATTGCGGCGTTGTCAGTACACAGTTCAGGGTATGGGAAATAGGCCTTGTAGCCAAGCTTTTGTGTCTCCTCGGCCATTCCGGCTCTAAGTCTGGAGTTGGTTGCAACTCCCCCAGTCACAGCTATCCTGCTTATATCATATTTTTTTGCAGCAGATATGGTTTTTTCCACAAGCACGTCAACAACCGCCTCTTGAAACGAGGCACAGATATCCTGAACAGGTAACGGGCCCTGACCGGACAATTTCTTGACCGAGGTCAAAACAGAAGTCTTAAGACCACTGAAGCTGAAGTCAAGCGGTGTTTTCGGGAGTTTTGCCCTTGGATAAGAAATGGCGCAAGGATCTCCTTTTTCTGCAAGTTGACTGATTATAGGGCCTCCAGGATACTCAAGTCCAAGCATTTTTGCTACTTTATCAAAGGCCTCTCCTGCTGCATCATCCCTGGTCTGCCCCAGGAGCTTTGCTGAAAGAAAATCATTAACCACATAGAGATTTGTGTGGCCACCTGATACTACAAGGCCCATAAAGGGAAATGAGGGAGGATGTTCGCACAGGAACACAGAAAAGAGATGCGCGTGAAGGTGATTTACGCCTGTCAGGGGAATACCACTGGCCATTGCCATGGCCTTGGCAAAGGACAGTCCCACAACCAGCGATCCCACCAGTCCCGGACCCTGGGTAACTGCTATAGCATCTATTGCGGACCTGTCCGTATTTGCATCCAGGAGTGCTTTTTCCACAACCCGGACTATATCCTCCAGGTGATGTCTTGAGGCCAATTCAGGAACGATCCCCCCATATTCCTTGTGAATATGAACCTGAGAGGCCACCACATTGCTTATCAACTGTCTGCCATCCATTAGGACCGCTGCTGCAGTTTCGTCACAGGACGTCTCTATAGCAAGGAGATTTTTGGGATTGAATTTGTTTGTAGTCATCATAATCTAAAATATGTCTAGTGTCTGAACGAAAAAACCGTTCAGACATTAATTGGCTCAATTGAACTTGACAGTAACATAACCACTATGGTATCGCTCATCCGTTTGTGGCCCCCGTAGCTCAGGGGATAGAGCACAGGATTCCTAATCCTGGTGTCGCATGTTCGAATCATGCCGGGGGCACCATTAAACATAAGTTGGTCCACATGAAAATGAAGTTATAGAAATTGACGAAATGTGGTCTTTTAGTTTTCCAAGTGGTAAACATGGGTTTTAAGGTTTGGGTGTGGGTTGCTATTGCTAGGCATAATAAGCAAATTATTGCTTTTGTAATTGGAGATAGGAGCAAGGAAAGTTGCAAAAAATTATGGAAACACATTCCTTGTTTATATAGAGGCAAAAGATCATTTAGTGATTTTTGGGAATCATATTTTTGATCCTAATTTGCATAAATGTGCAGAAAAGGAAACTGGTGAAACAAACCATGTAGAACGATTGTTTTGTACTGTTCGTCAATGGTTACAGATAGTATCGAGAAAAACATTAGCTTTTTCTAAGGTTTTATATATGCACCATGTTGTCTTTAAAGTGTTCTTTGTGGCCTATAATCGTTGTGTATCCGTTGAGATTTAACGATCACCATATCGGATTACAGGATCTTGGGAAGTAGTGAATTTGTCCAAGGCCTGTCAGCCCGACACCCAGGTTATTTTGTCAATTGGCGGTAGGGAAGATGGGTTCCCGCCTTGCCCATTTGAACCCATGAACGGTTACTTATTTTTCTTTGCCTTGGATTGCGAACGTCTTCCCTTATTACGCCTATTCTTTCCCTTTGCTTTTAAATCCT
>QNAY01000186.1 GCA_003645605.1 Thermodesulfobacteriota bacterium | reverse complement strand
GTTCTCCGGGGCTGAAATATGAAAATTTCTATAGCGAGGTCAAGGAAGACAAAAAGGTCCACTTTATCAAGGGCAAGGTGGCTGAGGTAAAAGAGGGGTCGAGTCCCGGCAGTGTTGTGCTGGTGGCGGAAGATACCATTGGCGGCGGCAGGGTCGAACAGTAAGTAGACCTTGCAGTACTGGCTACAGGGATGCAGCCGACAGGGGCAACAACACAGATCCCTGGGATCGAATACAACTCTGACGGCTTTGTGGTACCTAAAGATGGCATTATTCCATGCGGTTGCGCCAAACGGCCTATTGATGTAGTTTCATCTGCTCAGAGTGCAACTGCTGCGGCCTTGAAGGCTGTTCAGACGTTGGTGAGGAGGGCAGGCTGATGGCGAAAAAAGTAGGATGTTACATATACACTGGAGATGGTATTGGCGAGGCCTTGGATATAGATAAGCTGGTAGAAGTTGCAACCGGGGCCGGCCTTGAGATAGTGCGCACACATGCCGACCTGTATTCACCAGAAGGCGCGGCCATGGTGAAGCAGGATATAGATAATGAAGGGGTGGATGCGGTTGTTATAGCTGGAATTTCCCCCAGATATGAGTTTGAGATACTTGATTTTCCCGGTATAACAGTGGAAAAGGCGAGTCTTCGTGAACTGGTTACATGGAGTCATCCGGTCAATGCGGACGATGAGAACGCAGATGCCCAGAAAGAGCATGTGCAGGAACTGGCTGAAGACTATATCCGCATGGCGGTTGTCAAGGTGCAGAAGTCCGAGCCCGTAGAGCCTTTTAAGACTGAGGAGATCAACCAGCGCATCCTTATCATTGGTGGAGGTGTTACAGGTTTGACCGCAGCGCTTGAGGCGGCTGAGGCAGGGCACGAGAGCATTGTGGTTGAGCGGCAGGCTGAGCTTGGTGGTTGGGGTGCAAAGCTCAGGAAGCAGGTGCCTGTAGGCCCTGAATACTCTGAGCTCATCAATCCTGTGGTTCAGGACCTGATTGACAGAGCCAATGCCAGCGACAAGATAACAGTCAAGACCAATACTGAAGTGGCCCGTATCGGCAATGCTCCAGGAGATTTCAGGGTCAGCCTGAAGGAGACAGGGACAAAGAGTGAGTGGGATGCACCGTTTCCACTGACAGATGAGGAGATGGTGGACGAGAGCGGCAAAGAGCTTTCGGCTGAAGATCAAAAAAAGAAGTATGAAGAGAAGAACGAGGGACGTAAGGAATACATGGAGGAAGATTCCGGTGCCGAGGTGTGTGGCGCGGTGATCCTGGCATCAGGGTGGAAACCTTACGAACCGGCGGAAGATGAGTTTAAACATCTGGCTTGGGGCAATCCCAATGTCATAACCAACTGCCAGTTTGAAGAAATCGCCAAGAATGGCAAGATTGTCCGCCCATCTGATGGCAAGGAAGTCAAATCAGTAGCTTTTATTCAGAGCCCCGGGGGCTCCAAGGACGATGCTGATTTCCCTTATGCCTCAGTGGCCACAAGCCTTGTGTCACTCAAGCAGGCCAAGTACGTGCGTGAGGACCAGCCGGAGGACGGCAAGGCATATGTCTTGTACGAGCACATGCGCGCTTCAGGGCAGTATGAGTATTTTTACCAGGGCCTTCAGAACGACCCGGGTATCTTTCTTACCAAGGGAGACGTCACTGAGGTTAAGGACAACGGCTCAGGCGGGCTGACCGTCAATGTGGACAATACCCTTATCGGCGGCGACATCAGCCTGGAGGTTGATCTCGCGGTCCTTGCTACAGGGATGGTCCCGACCACCAAGGACGACCCGGTTGTGAACCTGGCATACAGGCAGGGCCCGGGCTTCCGTGACCTGGACCTGTTCGGAGGCTACTGCGATTCAAACTTCATCTGTTTCCCATATGAGACAAGGCGGACAGGGATATACGCCGCAGGTGGAGTCCGCAGGGGCATGACAATAGAGGAGTCAATGGAGGACGCCGCAGGCGCAACACTCAAGGCCCTGCAGTGCCTGCAGGCCATTGACGAGGGTCATGCGGTCCATCCACGTCCATGGGATTTTGACTATCCGGATTTCTATTTCCAGCGCTGTACACAGTGTAAGCGTTGTACTGAAGAGTGTCCGTTTGGCGCCCTGGATGACGATGAGAAGGGCACTCCCAAACTCAACACATCAAGGTGCCGTCGATGCGGTACGTGCATGGGCGCATGTCCTGAGCGCATTATCAATTTCAAGGACTACAGCATTGACATCGTCGGTTCGATGATCAAATCCATCGAGGTGCCTGACGACGACGAGGACAAGCTGAGGCTGCTTATTTTTGCATGTGAAAACGACGCATATCCAGCTCTGGATATGGCAGCCAGAAAGGGCCTTGCCTGGTCACCGTTGGGCAGGATTATCCCTGTCCGGTGTCTAGGCTCTGTCAACGTGGCATGGATCAAAGACGCCATGTCAAGTGGAATGGACGGCGCTTTGCTCCTTGGCTGTAAGTTCGGCGACGATTACCAGTGTCACTTTGTGAAGGGCAGTGAGCTGTCGGAGAAGCGCATGGCAAATGTTGCCGAGTCACTAGCTTCCCTGGGAATTGAGGCGGAGCGTGTAAAAATGGCACAGGTCGCTATTGACGAGTATGATCAAATTCCAAATATTATAAATGAATTTATGGCTGAAATAGTTGAGCTGGGACCGAATCCATTCAAAGGTTTCTAGGAGGTAGTAATTATGGCTGAACGAAATCAAGTGCAGCCGGATCTGGCGTTTGTAAAGGGCGTTATGGAGGCAGGTGGAGACACGGTTAACCGCTGTTATCAGTGCGCAACGTGTTCCATAATCTGCCCTCTGTCCACTGATGAGAGCCCATTCCCCAGAAAGGAGATGCTCTGGGCCCAGTGGGGTCTGGGATCCAAAGTCGCCGGGGATGCAGATGTCTGGTTGTGTCACAACTGTGGTGATTGCACAAAGTATTGTCCCAGGGATGCCCGTCCAGGGGATGTGCTGAGCGCAATCAGGATAAATGCCATAAAGCACTATGCCCAACCAAAGGCATTGGCGAATTTGCTGAACAGCGCGGGCGGTGTAATAGGCACTGTAATTGCGTCGATGCTCGCCGTTATGGTAGTGGCATTTCTCTGGTCCTTATACACAAAAGAGGCATTTCCAATTCCGGAGGGCACTGTTGTATATCACAAGTTTTTGACTGTGATACCGATAGATGCTCTGTACCTTCCCATACTCGGCCTTGTGGCTTACGCCGCCATAACTGGGGTACTCCGGTTCTGGAGTGATATATCCAAGGGCGCAGGACTACGGAGTTCTTTCACAGGGAAGGCTGCAACGCCTGACTGGGGGCCTTTTCTGGTCAAATATGTATGGCCTGCTGTTAAGGAGATATTGACCCACGAACGCTTCAAGAAATGCGGCGAGGTGGCGGAGCGTGCAACAGGGCATCTCTGGGTCCTGTGGTCATTCATTATTCTGTTTACTGTGACCATTATAGTCATGATCCAGTCGGATGTGCTGGCCATTCTATTTCCTAATGCCGGGTTTGAAACACCTCTTGTCCAATATCATCCGGTCAAGATAGCAGCCAACATCGGCGCTGTCATGCTCATTGCCGGGATCTGGATGCTCAGGAATATGAGGAACCAAAAGACTGCAGAAGGGACCATTACGAGTTCAACACAGGACTGGATCCTGATATGGCTCATCTTTGCAGTGGGCGTTAGCGGTGTCGCGGCAGAGATAATACGTCTCATGGACGTGGCGATCCTCGCCTATCCGGTATACGTGCTGCATTTGGGGTGTGTTGCAACTCTGTTTCTTTCCCTTCCGTACTCCAAGTTTGCGCATCTGCTTTACAGGACCACTGCTTATGTGCATGAGAGCTGGGCAAGGGACGTGAGGGCAGGCAAGGCCGGTTTCGGACTTGAGAAAATGGTGACTGGATGGCAGTATGAAGGAAAAGATATACATTAGGAATTAGAGGGCTCGATTGCCCAAGTTAATTACATGGGCGGCGCCGGTTGGATGTGCGCCGCCTTTTTTTGTGATCAAAAGAACTTGCTTTTTTCAAACAGGTCACTATTATGGAGTGTTCAATTTGGCTGGTGTAGCTCAATTGGTAGAGCAGCTGATTTGTAATCAGCAGGTTGCGGGTTCAAGTCCCATCGCCAGCTCCATTG
>QNAY01000185.1 GCA_003645605.1 Thermodesulfobacteriota bacterium | reverse complement strand
CTAATTAGTGCCTGATTGGTATGGTAATGTAATCTTAACAATTACGCCGCTGCCTTCGCGTTCGCTAAAACCAATTTCCCCCCCCATAGCCTCTAGCAAACGGCCTACTATGGCAAGTCCCAGCCCGGTACCTTTTGCCTTGGTAGTGACAAAAGGCTCAAAAAGACGATTCTTTACGTCTAAAGACAACCCGGGGCCGTTGTCCTCTACTGTAAGCATCAAAACAGGACCACTGGATTTCACGCTGAACCAGATCTCGCCTCCCTTGATTTCACTTACTGCGTCAATAGCATTTTGTACCAGATTAAAAACTACTTGCATCATTTTTTCTCTGTCAAGACGCAGTTCCAATTTTTCACATGACATGTGAAACTTCACATCACCTCTTAAAGGAGCAATGCTCCTTTTAATCTCCCGGCAGAACCTCTCCGTATCAAACTCCTGTTCATTGAGCATAGTAGGCCTTGCATAAGTGAGGAGATCAGCCGTCAAGCCCTCAAGCCTCCTGGACTCCTCCACAATGACGGAAAAATCCGCCCTTTCATCAGGATCTGTTGTGCCCTCCAAGTAAAGCTGAGCAAAACCCTTTATGCTGCTCAATGGATTTCGTATCTCGTGGGCCAGGACTGCGGCCATCTCACCCAGGGCCGCCATTCGCTCTTGTTTACGCAGCATGGCCTCCAGACGATAATTTCTGCGCCATGCCAAGAGAAAAAAGAAAGTCAGCACCCATAATGTGATAAGGGAAAGTCCAATTAAAACAAGTTGAAAATTGGCCTTTCTGAGAATTGTCCGGGCCGGATATGGATGAAGAGAAACTCTCAGGCAGTAAGCCCCGGCGTTGTCAATAGGCTCAATTTCCTCCGTCGCGCCAGACTGTTTAAGATCAATATTATTCTCACTGCCGCTATCGCCTTGTTCAGAAAAGTGAAGGTGCAAAGGAAAATCCAGGACAAATACCTCTTCTCCAGTTGCAAGGGTAGAAAAATGGGTCGTTGGCTGTTTCTCCAAAATCACTCTTTCTATATTGAAATCAGTCCGGCTTCTTCCCACCATCAGAGGATTGGAATGGAGCAACACAATACCATCCTGATCATAAAGGATCAGAAAGGCAAGGTCATCCCATCTGTCAGTAGCTATAAGTTCGGGAAAAAGCTCGTTCCTGAAACCGATCCTTTCCAAGGTAAAGCCCAGGTTCACAGCTATGTCCACTGCCCGGTTCTCAAGCAGATTCTTCGATCCCTCTATGGATATCCGATAGATGCCCACAGCGCTGATTAATGCCACTACAGAGAAGAGTAACAATATTATAAATGCAGACACCAGATAACCCACGGAAAAAGTGCTCTCAGGTCGCTTTCCCCTGAAATATGAATTCATAACGTAGTAAGCTCCAACGATTTAAAGCATAATTGCAATAAATATATATTTTACCGCATGGGTTGTTTTGTGATAAGCATCATAACTGCTAAAAGGAGAAAAACCATGAGATACTCACAGGCTAAACAGGGAAGAATTTTTATTGTTCGTCTTGAAGATGGAGATATTGTTCACGAAGAAATTGAAAAATTTTCCCGTGAAAAATCTATTAAAGCAGCAGCTTTAATCATTCTTGGCGGTGCCGACAAAGGTAGTAAACTTATAGTAGGCCCTGAACATGGCCGCAGAGAACCAATTATTCCCATGGAACATATTCTTGATAATGTTCATGAGATAGCCGGGACAGGAACGATTTTCCCCGATGAAAAAGGTAAACCTGTATTACATATGCATATAGCCTGTGGAAGAAAAACATCCTCAGTAACCGGATGCGTTCGCAAAGGTGTGAAGGTATGGCATATAATGGAAGTAATATTATTTGAATTAGTTGACACAACAGCAGTTCGTGCTTTCGAGCCAACTACAGAATTTGAATTGCTAAAACCCTAACCCGGACAAGCCGGAATAGTGCCTTAAGTGAACTCAGTTAGGAACGTACAATAAATAACTTGAACAAAGCGCCTTGAATACAACAAAAAACCCTGTTAATTTTTGTTCAACTTATTTATCTTCCGTTCCTTAGCGTAATACTCTAAGGCCTCCGGCAACAAACTCCGAATTTTTGCGATACGATCGTAATCGGTTGGGTGAGTAGAAAGAAATGAAGGAGGAGAGGAGGCGGACTTTCCCTTGGAAAGGCGTTCCCAAAACCCTAGAGCACCTCTGGGATCATATCCCGCTTTTGCCATCAAAATAAGCCCTATATGGTCTGCTTCATATTCCTGGGTACGGCTATATGGCAACATCACGCCTACGTTTGCCGCCAATCCGTATGCGCAATCAAACGCCCTTATCGTATTGGCCGACTGGGTCCTGATGGCTGTCTGCATAGCCGTTTCCCCCAGTTGGGCCAACAGAGTCAGGCTTATCCTTTCCGCACCGTGTCGAGCCATGGCATGTGCAACCTCATGGCCGATCACAGTGGCCAGGCCGGTTTCATCCTCTGTATATTTTAGAATACCTGTATACACAAATACCTTGCCTCCCGGGAGACAAAAGGCATTGGCCACCCTGTCATTTTCTATGAACGTAAATTCCCAATCGAAATCCGGTCTTCGGGCCGCGTTTGCAATTCTCCATCCCACTGTCTGCAGCATCTGATTTAAGACCTGATCCCGGCTGACCATCTCCTTTTGAAGGATGCTTTTATAAGCGTTGAGCCCCAAAACCCTTTCCTGCTCCGGACTGACGAGCATTAACTGGGACCTGCCTGTGACCGGAGCTTGGAAGCAGGCACACAGGAAGCAACAGAAGAGCAGGGCAAACACAATAAATGCTAAATGTTGAATGTTGAATGTTGAATTAAGGTAAAGGTATATGTCTTTTAAATCCTCTTCCATAATTCAGCATTCACAATTCACAATTCAACATTGCCCCTCAAGGAGTGCATCTCAGGCTTTTTGGGCGGAATTATATTTCAGACAACCCTCTCTTCAGTGATCGGTTGTTTCTTCATCTATTTCCACCTCAAGCTCGAAAAAGCTGGTGCCGCAATCGTAACACTTAACATCTATCTTATTCTCCTCCTGTAATGAAACATAGATCTCATCACATCCGCAGGAGCATGGAGCTTCTATTGACTCTTTTATAACTTCTTTAATAGAAGAATAAAGCGTGGCCGATATATCCGGATCATATACTATTTTCACTCTGTAACCTCCAAAAAATGCGCTGAACAAGAGCAATAACTGTCAGCAAATACGCATTGGTCACGCATCATACCAACGCGATTAGAGAATTGTAAAGGTTTTTGATGCCATTTCGACAAAATATGGGGCCACTGCCCGGCATTGGCATTGGAGGTGATTTCATTTCCTTATTGACAAATTTCAAAAGCTCAATTATGAGATTATTCAGTGAATCATCATTCATTCATTTATTAATTCATTATAATAAGGAGGAGTATGCGGGATGAGAAGTAAAAAGGTATTATCTCTGTTGGTTGCTGTTTGTTTCGGCTTGGTAATGGCAGGCGTGGCCATGGCAACCGATAAGGGACCGGAAACCATCACCATGGATTCAAAGGTATACCCAAAGCATAAAAAGTCCTTGGTCACCTTTAGCCACGCGAAACATAATGTGGATTACGGTCTTGCCTGTGCCGAATGTCACCATGTGTATAAGGACGGCAAAAATGTGTGGAAAGAGGGGGACGAGGTCCAAAAATGTGATGCATGCCACAGCGGAGCCAAGGCACCAAAGGAACCAAAGCTGAGCAAGGAAGAAAAGATCAAGGGCTACCACTACGCAGCCATTCATGAAAATTGTAAAGGGTGCCATAAGGCTGCAAAGAAGGAAGGCAAGGCCGCCCCGACCAAGTGTGGTGAGTGCCATCATAAGGCAGCTAAATAGCCAAGAAAGATTGGGTAAGTGTTTTTTCGGACCTTACTTTTTTTGTACCATGGTCATGGAATGAACAATTTAGAGGCCTGTCGGCTCAAACCGGCAGGCCTTTTGTATTTTTAGTCATGCAAAAGGCCAATAATTCGTAACCGTTCACGCTAATGTGTCATGATTCGCGCTACCATGTCATTTCGACCAAAGGGAGAAATCTTTACCATCCAGAACTCAGGTCTTTACAGTTTGGGTTCATCCGGTTCACCGATTGATTCTTCTTCTCTCTTCGCCATTTCTTTATTTTTTTT
>QNAY01000184.1 GCA_003645605.1 Thermodesulfobacteriota bacterium | reverse complement strand
GGATTGTCTATAACAAACTTTCGCAACAGTGTCTGCCTACGAGATAAATTTAAAAAAACATAGCCGCGCCTCATCAACAGGCTATCACAAAATGGCCAAAGTCGAGGAAAAGGCCGTTCAGACACAATTTTGAATTCTAGATTTTGAATGTTGAATTTAAAAAGGAAGTAATCTTAATATGTTAATTGTCCATGGCCTAAACTGAAAAAACAAAATTTGGAGTTTCCGTTCAGGCACTAATTAACATAATGCTCTGATTTTTCAAAGCTAACTGCTAATGGCTAACCGCACAGTTCAAAATTATTCGGCTCTATTTTCATCAGGGCCCAGGAGTTGAGTCCCAAGATACATGTAATGGAGTCCTGAACTAACAGTAAACAGGGCGGTAGCTATATAAAAAAAAGGTAAAATCCGGCAAAACAAACCCAGGTCATGATCTACTAGGACCATAAAAATAGTCCCCAATTGGGCTACTGTAGTAATTTTGCCAAGCACGGATGGACGTATCTCCACTCCACCCTGAAACAAAAAAAGTATCAAGACGCCAAACACGATTATCACATCTCGACTAATCACGGTTACTGCCAGCCAGCCTGGCAGAAATCCTATGACTGCAAGAGTTACATAAGCTGATGTGAGAAGGAGTTTGTCGGCAATAGGGTCCAGAATTGCGCCGATTCGGGTCTTCTGCCTCATCCATCGAGCTGTCAGCCCGTCCAGGCCGTCGGTTATTCCCGCTATAGTAAAAATAATCAAGGCTTCCACAAACTTACCGTCGATAAGCAGTATCACCAACAGCGGCGTCAGTATGATGCGTATGAGGGTCAGTAAATTAGGTAAATTCAATTCCAAGCTCTTTCAATTATCCAATTTTTTGCCAGATTCTATAAACATCCGTCAGGGCTTCAGGATGATACCATCTGATCTCAGGATCGGCCCGGAACCATGTAAGTTGGCGTTTTGCATAACGGCGGGTATCCCTTTTTAATTGGCTTACAGCCTCATCAAAAGACATTTCCCCTTTGAGAAAACGGATAATATGCCGATATCCAAGGGACTGCAAGGGCTTAAGATGCGGTGAATACCCTTTATCCAATAAAAAATTTACTTCCTCTAAAAATCCGGCGTCCAGCATAGCGCCAACCCGTGCGTCAATCCGCTCATAGAGTTCTTCTCTGGGCCTTACCAGTCCTATCTTCGTGCACAACAGTCTCTGTCCTGAAGTATTTTTATGCCTCCTCTGCCAGATCGATATAGGCTCGCCGGTCTGATGATATACCTCAAGTGCCCTTATGACTCTGAATGTATCATTAGGATGGAGCCTGCTCGCTGCTTCCGGGTCTGCGTCGGCAAGGAGGTCATAAAGGGTCCCTTTCCCCTGATTTGCCAAAATTTTATTCAACATCTCCCTTACCATGGGATCACGTCCAGGACATGGGGCCAGTCCCTCAAGGAGGGATCTCAGATAAAGTCCGCTGCCCCCGACCAGCAAGGGCACTTTTCCCTTTGCTCTTATAGACCTGATGATGCCCAGTGCCTTACGCACAAAGTCAGCAGCGTCAAAGGGCTCATCAGGATCTGCAACGTCAATCATGTGATGGGGGACCTGCTTCTGTTCCTCAAGGCCGAGCTTTGCAGTCCCGATATCAAGTCCCCTGAATACCTGCACTGAATCCACACTTATGATCTCAGCGCACATTTCTTTTGCAAGGCGAAGAGACAGGGCCGTCTTTCCCACAGCAGTCGGACCAACAAGGGCAACCAGGGAAAATTTGGTGATTTGGTGATTTGGTGAGAGAATTTGGTGATTTGGTGATTTGGTGATTTGGTGATTGAAGAATTGAGAAATTGAGAAATTGAGAAATTTGGTCATCGTTTTCGCCCGAATCGTCGCTCTATCTCGCCGAATCCCAAAACCTGAGAAACAGGCCTTCCGTGGGGACAATGAGACACTCCTTCGGAAAACAGTTCCCTGAATAAGGCCTTCATCTCTTGCAACTCGAGGTGGTGATTGGCCTTTATTGCGGAATGACAGGCCATAGAGGCCAGAAGTTCGTGAACCAGGCCTTTTACATCCTGTTCGGGAAAACTGAGAATACGGTCTATCAGTTCACCGACCACTTCGCTGGTCCTGGGGCAGGAGGCTAAAAAATCCGGGACAGACCTGATAGCAACCTGGGAATGTCCAAATGGCTCGATTGTGATTCCTAATCGGTTTAGTATGGGACAAATCTCTGAAAGTTTTGCAATATCTTCCTGGTTCCTTTCCAGGACTTCGGGAAATACAAGGGGTTGGGTGTCCAGGGCCTCGGTTCGCGCAATCTGCTTGTTTAGCCTCTTAAAGATAAGGGCCTCGTGAGCTGCATGCTGGTCTACAAGCACAAGGCCATCCGGTCCCTCTGCCAGGATATAACTCCTGGCCAACTGTCCGAGAACACGGAAGTCTTGCCATAAATGTGTTCTATCAGACTTGTGGACATGGTGGTCCTGATCGGATGATACAGGAGGCTCAGGGCCGGGAATCAGGCTAGATTTCTGATTTTCCCCGGATGAAGGGAATCCCCCGTAAGCGGGAAATTCCTCTGAGATCTGAAAAGCATCAGGAGGCATATCCAGTTCCTGCTGATCAATTGAAGGGCCAGCTTCTTCCAATTTTGCGTTAGTTTTTCCAAACGGCGCAGCAACAACTTTTACGCCTTCAAGTGCCCTTTGTACAGAATGGTAAACAATCCGGTATATTGCGTCTGAATCGTGGAAACGAACTTCTTGTTTGGCAGGATGCACGTTTACGTCTACCTGATCCGGCTGGACCTCCAGAAACAGAGCGCCCATAGGGTATGAATTCTTCATCATGAAGCCTCTGAATGCCTGATTAAGCGCCTTCCATAGCAGTCTGCTGTTTATGGGTCTTTGATTCAAAAAAAAGTAAAAGGACTTGGAAGAAGCCCTTGCTTCCTCCGGTGGTGTCACATAACCTGAAACCAGAATTTCACGGGATTTGCCTTCAACAGGCAGCATCTGCGGAACAAGCTGATCCCCTACCAACGGCCAGAGGCGCTGGGGGCCCTCGCAACCAGGCCGGGACCGGAATATTTCCCTTCCATCACTCAAGAGTTCAAAAAGGATTTCAGGAAAACTTACTGACAGGGTGCGTACTATTTGGGAAATATGTCCCAACTCAGTCTGACGCCTCTTGAGAAACCTGCGTCTTGCCGGTATCTCCAGGAACAGGTCCTCTACTTCCACTGTAGTACCGGAGGGGCATCCTACGGCCATGGTCTTCTTGTCTCTGCCGAAATCCACTCTTACCCGCCATCCTTCGATATTGTCAGAAGGCCTGGAAGTGATGGACAGCCTGGAAACAGCGCCTATACTGGAAAGGGCCTCACCCCTGAAACCCATGGTGCGTATAACAGCCAAATCGGCTTCATCCTTGATTTTGCTGGTCGCGTGGCGTTCAACAGCCAGATCGATGTCTTCTTTTCCCAAGCCGACGCCATCGTCTATAACCCTGACGAGGTGTTTACCACCATCTTCCAGCTCTACACGGATCCGTTTGGCCCCTGCGTCTATAGAATTTTCCAGGAGCTCCTTCACTATCGAAGCAGGCCTTTCCACTACCTCACCTGCTGCGATTTGATTGGCTATATGGGGAGGAAGGATATGTATTTTGGACACAAGAGCTCCTATTTACCGTATTTGCTCATCCAATCCTGTACAGGATGCCTTTCCGCTATAAGTGCTAGTGCAGTGTCTCTTAAATTCTGCACGCTATATCGGCAATACAAAAAGTGCATAATATGGTTTTATATTTCAGCCATTTTCAACAGGATACATTGATTAAGTGTATCATGTAGATTACATTTTAGCACATACATCTAAAGGCCAAAATCGTTAACGGAACTTATGAGACGCGACACTAGTTTAAACAGTCAACCCTTAGCTCATGAATATCGAATATCGAACAAGGAATTTCGAATCATGAAGTTTCCCATAATAGCACTTTCACGGGTGTATTATCCAGACCGTTGTCATGAATGAATGAAGAAATAAGTAAAAACATCCACTTCGGACTTTGGTAAGCGTTCACGCCCATATTGTCATTTCGACCGAAGGGAGAAATCTTAAATGCCCATGACTGTGACATATTATGTGTATCTGCTCACAAATTGGAACAATAAAGTGATGTATCTGGGG
>QNAY01000183.1 GCA_003645605.1 Thermodesulfobacteriota bacterium | reverse complement strand
CTGAACGAAAACTAACCAAAACTGTCATTTCGAGCAAAGCGAGAAATCTTATCATACTGAAAATACAGGCATTAAGGATTTCTCCCTACGGTCGAAATGACAAAAAGAGGGGTTTTCGTTCAGGCACTAATTTCAAATTTCAACTTAAGCCACTTGCAAAACATTATTTTTCACCGCAACAGCAGCCCGAAGCGCAGGGTCAAGGGCGTTCTCAGGCCGGAACTCCTGAAAATGATGTCTTGACCCGTGCGGCACCATCGCCTGGATTGCCTGCAAATCGTCCTCAGATAACAGCGGCTCCACCACTGTTGTTCGAAACTCATGGTCAATACCACTTTGGGCAATCAGCGCGATACTTTCTTCCAGTTGCTCTTTAGGTGCGCATACACCTGTCAGGCGGTCATAAAGCTCAAACGGGGCCTTGATGTCCATGGCGATGAAGTCCACCAGACCTTCTAAAAGCAATTCGGCCAGAGCTTCCGGACGACTGCCGTTTGTATCTAATTTGATCTGGTAACCCATCGACCTGACACGATGAAAAAATAGAGAAATGTCAGGCTGCAGCGTTGGCTCCCCCCCACTGACGACCACACCATTTAGTTGCCCGCGCCGCTTTTCCAGAAACAAAAAGACCTCCTCCAGCGGAATCAGCGCGCTGGTCGTTGGGTCCATGGGAATCAAAGAGCCGTTGTGGCAATATGGACAGCGGAAATTGCAGCCCTGCGTGAAAACCATTGCTGCCACATGGCCCGGAAAATCGCTGAGGCTGAATGAGTTTAGGCCGCCGATTCGCATAATTGTTCATTTAGGAACGGGAGATAAATAAGTTGAACAAAAATTAACAGGTTTTTTTGTTGTATTCAAGGCGCGAGGAGCGAGCATAACGGGTTATGTGATCGACGAGCAACGAAGAAGACGGCAAAAAAGACGTTAATTTGTTCAAGTTATTTATTGTACGTTCCTTAGCTGATAATAATTTCGCAAGGCAAATTCCGCCTGCTTTCCTTCGTTCCACTGCTTGACAGGCCGAAGGTAGCCAACGACACGGGAATAGACCTCTGTTTCCTCACCACACTCCGGGCAACAGTGTTGCTCACCCCGAAGGTAGCCGTGGGTGGGGCAGACTGAAAAAGTCGGCGTAAGAGTGAAATAAGGCAGGCGGTAATTTTCGCAGACCTTGCGAACAAATGCCTTTACGGCCTGCGGGTCGGATGCGGCTTCTCCGAGGAATATATGCAGGACTGTGCCGCCGGTGTATTTTGCCTGCAACTCGTCCTGCAGATCAAGCATCTGGAAAATGTCCTCAGTATAGTTGACCGGCAGTTGTGTTGAGTTGGTGTAAAAAGGTTTCGAATCGGCTGTCCCATCATTGGCGCTACGGATATCAGGATAACGCTCCTTGTCCAGCTTTGCAAAACGATAGGCCGCACCCTCTGCGGGGGTCGCCTCAAGGTTATAATAATAACCGGTCTCTTCCTGAAACTGACTGAGTTTCTCCCGCATGAAATCAAGCACTTTTATGGCAAAGGCTGAACCTTCCGTCGCGCCGATGTCGCAGCCGAGCATATTAAGGCAGGCCTCGTTCATTCCTGTCAACCCGATGGTCGAAAAGTGGTTGTACCAGTATTGGCCTTGACGCTGCTTGACGTTGCGCAGATAAAATTTCGTATAGGGATAGAGGCTCTTGTCTGTAAAATTTTCCAGCACCTTGCGCTTGGTCTCCAGACTTGTTCGACCAATCTCCATCAACAGTTCAAGACGTTTGAAGAAATCGTCCTCGTCAGTGGCCAGGTAGCCAAGGCGCGTCATATTAATTGTCACCACGCCTATAGACCCGGTCAATGGATTGGCGCCGAACAACCCGCCGCCGCGCCTCTCAAGGGCACGCAGGTCCAGCCGCAGGCGGCAGCACATGGACCTGGCATCGTCAGGTGACATGTCTGAGTTCACGTAGTTTGCAAAATAGGGAATGCCGTATTTTGCTGTAACTTCCCACAGCCTCTCCAGGCCAGGTGCCTCCCAGTCAAAGTCCGGATCAATGTTATATGTGGGTATGGGGAAGGTGAAGACCCTGTCTCTCGCGTCGCCCTCTGCCAACACTTCAAGGAATGCGCGATTAAACATGATCATTTCGTGCTGAAAATCCGCATAGATTTCTTTTTGTGGCTCCCCGCCGATGATGACATTTTCCCGGGCCAGCGTGCCCGGCGGCTGTACATCGAGTGTGACATTGGTAAAAGGAGTCTGGAAACCTACCCGCGTGGGCACATTTACGTTAAAAACAAATTCCTGCAGGGCTTGCTTAACCTCTTTGTATTTAAGGCCGTCAAAGCGGATGAAAGGTGCCAGAAGGGTATCGAAGTTTGAAAAGGCCTGTGCTCCGGCGGCCTCACCCTGCAATGTGTAAAAGAAATTAATAATCTGCCCGAGGGCCGTCCTGAAGTGTCGTGCAGGGCTGCTTTCCGCCTTGCCGGGTGCTCCCCTGAAACCGGATCGCAGCAGGTCCTGAAGGTCCCACCCCACGCAGTACACTGACAACAGGCCCAGGTCATGGATATGGACTGCGGCGGATGCGTGCGCCTCGCGAACCTCCGGAGTGTAAATCTTGTTGAGCCAGTATGTTTTACTGACCTCACTTGAGATATAGTTATTAAGTCCCTGTAAAGAATAGGCCATGTTGCTGTTTTCTCTGACCTTCCAGTCCAGACGTTCCAGATAGCGCTCGATCAAGTCAAGATCGGCCTTCTTGACCATCTCCCGGATGCCCGCATGCCGATCTCGATATAGGATGTAGGCCTTTGCCGTCCTCTTAAACGGGGAGGCCAACAGCACCTCTTCCACCATGTCCTGAATTTCTTCAACCGTTGGCACAGTATCCTGAAACACCGTCTGAGCAAGGCTTATGACCCGAATTGTAAGCCGTCGGGCAGTATTCTCTTTGAATTCACCAGTAGCTTTACCTGCTCTCAGTATGGCAGAGGTAATCTTTGATGACTCAAACGGCACCAGGCGCTGATCACGTTTTCGGATCCGGGTCAGGCCGATATAATCTGTAATGCTGACTGCCTGCGGGGAAAGCTCAACAACAGTTGTCATGATCTATTTTCCTCTCAAAGGGATTGATATTCTGTAACCGTTCACGGGTGCAGAGGTTCAAGGTTCACCGGTTAAATAAAAAGAAACTGTAAGCGTTCACGGAACGTTGAGATTAGAAATTGGAAATTTGGTCTTCATGCTTTTGTACTGTTGATGATCGTATTATCTGATAATCCACAGTGTCCTGCCCGCCAGTGCCAAGCGTTGGCAGGCGGGTCTAAATTTTTTTGTTCCACTTATCAAAGTCGTGCCCGACCATAGCTGATAACTCTTCTGCCAGTTTGTAAACATCCAACTCGTAAGCTCGTTTTATCTCTACCAATTTTCCAATTTCAAGCCGTGCCCGGCTACGATATTCTTAACAAAGGGGTTTCTTGAACTCCGCATGCTGTACTACGTAACTCCAACATGTTGAAGATGTTAAAGCATAAATCACAAGATATAGTGGTCTTGTCGGACTGTCAAGCATTAGACTTTAAAAAAAGCTCTTAAGGGATTCCAGATTGATTGCAGGGCTAAAGCCCTGCTTCCGTATAATCCGTAAGTAGTGCCTGAACGAAAACCCCTCTTTTTGTCATTTCGACCGTAGGGAGAAATCTTTAATGCCTGTATTTTCAGTACTATAAAATTTCTCGCTTTGCTCGAAATGACAGTTTTGGTTAGTTTTCGTTCAGACACTAAGTAAGCGTTCACAGGACACCGCATCTGCTTTGTTGTCGGGCACTTGAAGTACAGGGAGTACGTCTGCGTACCCTCCGCCTCGCATCTGCAGTACCCTGTAAACGCTTACAGTTCGGTGGGTTGCGGTAAAACGGAGTTATAATCCCGTGAACGGTTACATCCGTAAAATCCAGAAAGTGAGGCTTTAGCCTCATTTAACTTCAACGGGTTATTTTCAATATATTGACAGACCACGCTAAAGTGCCTTTCATTTCTTATCAGTCGATCATAATAATCGATGCTCTTCCGCTAATACTTTGATTTAGAAATATACTTTATTTTCAGTTAGTTACAAAATGGTCTTTCAATCGCCGAGTCTCCGTGAAAAGGTCTCTGAAACCACTAAACCCTTTGAACAAAGATGGGCCTCCAAAACTCCGGGCATGGCCGCAGGGCTTACTGACCATGTCTGGACGTTTAGAGAGCTATTAACCGT
>QNAY01000182.1 GCA_003645605.1 Thermodesulfobacteriota bacterium | reverse complement strand
TTAGGTAACGCATCTACATTCTTGTATTTCCCCCAATTTCTAATTTCAAGTTTCAAATTTCACTACCAAAATACAAGATCAACAAAGTGTAAACTACTTTTGGAATAATATGAAGGATGCCAAAGTGTAAACTATTTTTTGCCTATATGCTCAAGTTTTCGAAAAATAGTTCCTGCAAAAACCGACATCTGGCATATTTTTTGCTGTGCGGTTTTTTTCATAGGAGCAGCAACATCCCCATTAATAACAACTGACAGTTTTCCGGCAGTAATTCTCCAAATTGTAGAAGATGCAAAATGTGAACCCAAAACGGGTCTTTCTGCTTTCAATAAACTTATCTCAGTAGATAATATAAAACTTGTTATGGGTGCTGTTTGCCGGTAAGTTATTGAGTCAATCTAGTCAACAACGCAATTCCCCGTATAAAGTCAGTGTTATGTATCTAGCAAGTCAGTGTCAGAAAGACGGTAGCATAAAATATTTCATTAGGCATTCCTATCAGGACGAGGCAGATACATGGCTTAGCAAAAGCCTGTTTAGCTTGGGGTACGATCCTGAAAAATACATAGTTTATGTGGGGGACAGAGCATTCTATATTGACCCTGCTGTGGAGGAAGCCATCTCATCCCAGGAGGTTATTTATAATTATGATGATCTGGAGGAAATATTTTTACCCTTTCTGGAACCTGAGATTCGCAGGGTCGTGGAACAATTTGGTAAACGTGAGGGTAAAAGGTGCAGATACAGCAAAGCGGAGCTTGCAGCCATGCAGAAGGATATCCATCCTTTTGACCGGCGCAGACTATGCTTTCTAAAATTCTGTCACACAAAAATAGAGGAATTGTCAAACCAGCCCTTCTCTTTTTTCAATATTTTGCTCAATAAGTCCAGGGACGAAACAGAACAGGTCCTTGAGGGCATGGAATTTATGCTCAGTCTACGTGAGAAAAGAGAGTACCTCTATGCCATATTTGATATTCCCAGGCGGTTTGCCCCAAGACTTACCCGTTTCATCCCGGACGCCCAGGATCAAGACCTCATTGACAAATACTTGCTGGAGGGGATCTGTAAGCTTGACCAGGACCCCACTTTTTTAAACCAAGGCGCAGTCCCTTGGAAGGCAAAAGGCCTTCATCCTTATCTGCGGAAGTATCTGATCCAGTACTTTGATGTTTTATACAAATGGCCAATTACTGACGGCAGTGCCGGACATAACACTACAGGACATAAGGTGTGGTCGCCCCCTGCAAAATCCTCAGATGAAAAGCATTTTAAGGCGATGGGTATAAGCGCCAATGAATTTTCGCGCATGGGAAAGAAGGAATTTGCTTTTCTGTTCAGGCGCAAGGCCCAGGAGCTGCATCCTGATAAGGGTGGAAACCATGAGGCGTTTATAGTGCTACAACAGGCATATCAGATCCTTATACGTAGGAAAACATAACAGGTTATACGGAAAAGTGTACTTTAAGGGGAGTGTCAGGATCATGAAATATTGCGATTTGCATACACATACCACGGCATCCGATGGTTCTGATTCACCTGCTGAAGTAATACAGCTTGCAGTAAATTCAGGTCTTGCAGCAATTGCGGTAACCGACCATGACACTGTGGCAGGTTTTCCGGAGGCCCTTGAGGCATCTGAGAAACTTGGAATAGAGCTGCTCCCCGGTGTGGAACTGAGCGTTCGGATATCACATGGCACCCTGCATGTCCTGGCCTATCTATTTGATCCGGGTTCACCTGAATTGAACGAGGTGTTGAAACAGGTCCAATCCGCAAGGGCCTTCCGAAATCCTTTGATTCTGGAACATCTTAAAGACCTGGGCTGTCCAATATCCCAGAGTGAGCTGGAGGAAATGGGTAAAGGGGGGCAGATCGGCCGTCCGCACATTGCAAGGGCCATGGTAAATCGAGGTTATGTAAAATCCACGAATGAGGCCTTTATCCGTTATCTGAAAAAAGGCGCCCCTGCTTATGTTCCAAAGTCCATCCTCAGTCCGGAAAAGGCAATAACCTCCATACATAAGGCCGGAGGTCTGGCGGTCCTGGCCCATCCCATGTCACTTGAATTTGGAACTCCTGCACATCTGGATGAGCTTGTAGCAAAGTGGACAGAGCAAGGTCTTGACGGCATTGAATGTTACTATAGCATGCATAGCAAGGAGCTGATCAATCTGTCCCTGTCGCTTTGCAAGAAGTATGATCTGGTTCCCACCGGCGGTAGCGACTATCATGGCAAGGCCAAACCAAAAATAAAGGTGGGCAGAGGAACAGGAGGACTCAGAGTGCCTTATAGCTGTGTTGAGGGTCTTAGGGAGAGGAAGGAGAAGAAATGTTGAATGCTGAATGTTGAATTTTGAATTAATGAAAAATTCATTATTGTATTCCACGACTTGAGAGTCCAAAGAAATCAAAAGGTAAGTTGGGTTGAGCTATTCAGCATTTAAAATTTCAATTTTTCTTCCCCTTTTCATTTTTTCTTTCAGCCTTCTACCTTCCACCTTCCACCTTTCCCACGCCTCCGAGCCGGACTACGGCGATGCCATTGTCTTGGGATCCATCGGGGACGCCACGACCCTGATACCCATGCTGGCCTCTGACGCCACGTCGCATCAGATCGCAGGCCTTATTTATAACGGCCTGGTTAAATACGACAAGGACCTAAACCTGGTTGGTGATCTGGCTGAGTCATGGACAATTTCTCCTGACGGACTCACTATCACCTTTAAGCTCAGGAAGGGGGTTAAATGGGAGGACGGTGAGCCGTTTACCTCGGAGGACGTGCTATTCGGCTTTGAGACCATCACAGCTCCAGGCACCCCGACTGCCTATGCGGGCGATTTTATGGAAGTCGAAAATGCCGAAGTACCTGATCCTTATACCTTTAAGGTGACGTACAGAGAGCCGTTTGCCCCTGCTCTGAGTTCCTGGGGAAATTTGGTTGTGCTGCCAAAGCATCTGCTGGATGGAAAGGATATCACAAAGAGTTCCCTTGGACGAAACCCTGTCGGCCTGGGCCCGTACAGCCTTTCAGAGTGGAAGACCCAGGAACGCATAGAGCTCAAGGCAAATCCCACGTGTTTTGAAGGGCGGCCTTATCTTGACCGCTATATAATGAGGATAATACCTGACCCGGCCACCATGTTCCTTGAGCTGAAATCAGGCGGCCTTGACTGGATGGGGTTATCTCCGATCCAATATGAAAGGCAGGCAAGCTCCCTGTTTTTCGAGATAAATTTTAACAAATATCGCTATCTCTCCTTTTCATATACGTACCTGGGTTACAATTTAAATTTTTCTCTCTTTACAGACAAAAGAGTAAGACAGGCCATTGCCTATGCCATAGATAAGGATGAAATAATCCGTGGAGTGCTTTTGGGATTCGGAGTGAAGGCAACCGGCCCGTATAAACCCGATACATGGTTTTACAACCCAAATGTCATACGTTATCCATATGATCCGAAAAGGGCAACAGCCTTGCTTGCCGAGGCAGGCTGGGTGGACAGGGATGGAGACGGCCGGCTGGACAAGGAAGGGATGCCATTTTCATTCACGGCCATAACCAATCAGGGTAATCCTCTGAGGGATCGAACAGCCCAGATTATTCAGTACAGGCTCAAGCAGATCGGGATAGAGATGAAGATCAGGACCCTTGAGTGGACAGCCTTTATCAACGACTTTATAGACAAGAGGCGGTTCGAGGCAGTAATACTGGGCTGGACATTGGGACAGGATCCGGACATTTATGATATCTGGCATTCCTCAAAGACAGGCGGAAAAGAGCTGAACTTTATCAGTTACCAGAATCCCGAGATGGACCGCCTCCTTGTGGAGGGGCGGAGGACCTTTGACCGCAATGAACGCAAAAAAATATATTGGCGTATCCAGGAAATACTGGCTGAGGATCAGCCCTATACTTTTCTTTACGTTCCAATGGCCCTTCCAGTGATCCACAAGCGTTTCAAAGGCATTGAGCCTGCTCCTGCCGGTATAACCTACAATTTCATACGGTGGTGGGTGCCAAGGTGTGAGCAGAAATACATAATGCCCTGATTCCGCTCAAAATACCCCATCTTGCATTGTATAGGAGCTGTAAGAAACTACTCAAAATCAATATAATTCGTGCCTGAATGAAAACCCCTCTTTTTGTCATTTCGACCGTAGGGAGAAATCTTTAATGCCTGTATTTTCAGTACGATAAGATTTCTCGCTTTGCTCGAAATGACAGTTTTGGTTAGTTTTTGTTCAGACACTA
>QNAY01000181.1 GCA_003645605.1 Thermodesulfobacteriota bacterium | reverse complement strand
TGTTTTCTCAGGGAGACTATCAACAATCCGAAAATGACTTTGACTGGGCGATAGAAGGGGACGGCTTTTTTCAATTAGATGATAACGGCCGTACCGTCTATACAAGAGCAGGCAATTTTAAGATAGATATGGACGGGTCTATCTGTAATTC
Organism: Thermodesulfobacteriota bacterium; assembly: GCA_003645605.1. Taxonomy (GTDB): domain Bacteria; phylum Desulfobacterota; class Dissulfuribacteria; order Dissulfuribacterales; family UBA3076; genus UBA3076. The sequence continues at coordinate 4,105 of QNAY01000181.1, read as the reverse complement.
CAACGGACTCAAGTTAATACCTGAGATCACTATACCTGCAGAGACAGTTAATTTCAGTGTCGATAGCGGTGGAACATGGACGGCAACAGATGAGCTTGGTTACTCCATAGCCAGTGGCAGACTTGAGCTGGCTAATTTTTTAAACCCGGCGGGTTTGACAAGTTTGGGCAGAAATCTCTACGATGTCACGGAGGGTTCCGGTGAAGCGATAACAGGGAATCCCGGTGAGGACGGACTGGGCACTATATCACAGCATTTTCTTGAAATGTCAAATGTGAATGCAGTTGATGAGATGGTTAAAATGATTGTGGGTCAGAGGGCTTATGAGATAAACTCTAAAGCTATCCAAACAGCGGATTCCATGTTGCAGATGATTAATAATCTCAAGAGATAGCAATATCTATATAATTAATAGTTATTTTATATACAAAAACAAATAAATGAAAGAAGTAAAGACAAAAAACAATTATAAACTTATATTAAGCACTATTTTTTCGATCATTTTCACATTATTTATAAGTAACTCTTTATATGCATTGTCCATAACGAAGATAAGTGAAAATGAAATAAAGAGTATGATTATTAATTATATTAATGCCAACATGCCTTGGCCGAAAGGGAGTGTGCGAATTGAATTCTTTTCTCAGCTATCCGGGGTTGAGGTTCCGGCCGAAGATATTACATGTCGGGTTGTAAGTATTAGAGGTGAAGATTTTATTGGGTATTCTAATTTTGCCATTAGATTTTATGATAAAAAGGTTTTCCTTAAAGATGAGACGTTTAGAGTAAGATTGGAAGTGCTTAGAGATATGGTTGTAAGTACAGGATATCTAGCCAAAGGCACCAACATCGGCAGGGATGACGTCAAGGTGGTAAAAAAGTGGTTCGATCATATATCTCCAAGGATTATTACGGATATAGATGACGTGTTGGGTAAAAGACTCCGTACTACTATAAAACAGTCGGATACAATGATAACCAGAAATATGTTGATGGAACCGGTGATGATAAAGAGGGGAAAACTGGTCAGAATTGTGCTTGAAAAAGGCCCCATTAAGATTACGACAGTTGGCTTGTCGGAACAGAATGGGGCATTCGGTGACATTATCAAGGTCAAAAACATATCATCAAAAAATGTCATCTATGGAAGGGTGATGGGCAGTTCTCTGGTTCGGGTGGAATTTTAATTTAGAGTGACTACCCTGATAAATAGACTGAAGGTTGAGGAAAGCTCCGGCACTTTATAATAGTTGCGTTCAAGCTTCCGCCTAAATATCTATAAGGATTATGACCGTGTTTAAGATTCAATACAGGCTTCGAAGTCAAACCCGCCTTTTCCCCATCTTTTTTGTTATATGTTTCTTGATGGGGTGTGCCTCAAATCCTAAAGCAATAAAAATGGATCAGCCCGCTACGGTTGCCGAATCCAGAGACGTAAAAATGCCTCCGCCGCATGCCCCTTGGAGCATCTGGCCTGGTGAGACCAGGGCCAACTCACTCTTTACGGACAATAAGGCGAGATATGTCAACGATGTCGTTACAATAATTATAGACGAGAGTTCAACAGGTGGAAATAGCGCAGATACAAAAACCAGCAAGGATGCCACGCTCTCCGCTGGAATAACATCCTTTTTGGGAGTGGAGAAATTTATCGGCAGAAGGAATAAAGATCTCACAGATGGAGATATATTTACCGGGGGCTCTGAACCCTCAATTAATATTGCGGGCAGTTCTAAAAACAGTCTTGCAGGCAAGGGTGCAACGAGTCGTGACGGAACATTAAGGGCGAAGATAACCGCACGGGTTATAGAGGTCCTTGAAAATAGAAATTTGGTCATAGAGGGAAGAAGACAGTTAATGGTAAACGCCGAGAATCAGTATATTGTTATTACTGGTATAATCAGGCCTGAAGACATTACATCTGATAATATGATATCGTCGCAGTATGTTGCTGATGCCAGGATCGTTTATACGGGTAATGGTGTAATAAATGACAAAATGAGGCCTGGTTGGCTTACTCGAATGATCGACAGGACCTGGCCATTCTAGAAAATTAGACTTGAAACCAATTGCTCATGAAGACAGAAAAACTTTTCAAATATATTATTGTTTATTTAATGTTCGGTCTTGTTGCCGTATCCTACGCCTATGGTGCCAGGATAAAGGATATCGCCAGTATCGGAGGGGTCAGAGATAACCAGCTTTATGGCTACGGATTGGTCGTAGGTTTGGATGGAACCGGCGATAGTGTAAAGAATGGTTTTACAGATCAGACCCTTGCGAACATGTTGACCAGACAGGGATTGGCAATGAAGAATAAAACATCCTCCCTTAAGGCAGACAACGTGGCGGCGGTTATGATTACCGCCCAATTACCCCCCTTTGCCAAAATAGGAACAAGGGTAGATGTTATGGTTTCTTCTATTGGTGATGCAGACAGCCTTCTCGGCGGTACCCTTCCTATGACTTCACTTGTAGGAGCTGACGGCAGAGTTTATGCCACGGCACAGGGTCCGCTTGTTATCGGCGGGTTTTCTGCTGTAGGGAGCAGCGCAAAAGCTACCAAGAACCATACTACAGTTGGACGTATTTCAAATGGTGCCACTGTGGAGAGAGAATTAAATTATGATTTTGATAAAAAGAGGGAATTTACTTTAAATCTTCACAATCCTGACTTTACAACATGTGAGAGAATGGCAAAGATTATTAGATCACAAGTTCCTGATATTAAAGTAGAATTTATTGATTCCAGTTCTATCACTGTGTACATAAAAGACTCTTTTAATAAAAATATTGTAGACCTTATCTCGGTTGTTGAAAATTTAGACGTTCCGGTTGATTCAACTGCTGTTGTCGTTATGAATGAAAAGACAGGGACTATTGTTATGGGAGAGAATGTCAGGATATCTACAGTGGCCGTAGCTCATGGGAATTTGAGTATCCATATAAGAGAAGATAAAGAGGTGTCTCAGCCGCTTCCGTTCGCACCTGCTCCACCCATTGGCAGCAGTAGCCCGGCTGAAGTCGGGGACGGAGTTACATTAGCTCCAGGTGGTCAAACAGTTGTTACAACTCAGACATCTGTTGATGTTTCCGAGGAGAAAAAGAAATTAATGGTGGTCCCCCATGGTGTGACAATACAGGAGGTTGTAAATGCCCTTAACACGATTGGTGTTTCGTCAAGAGACCTGATCGATATATTACAGACCATTAAGGCCGCTGGAGTTCTTCAGGCGGAATTGAAAATAATATAAAAAGAGCCCGGATCGCAAGGCCCAAGAAATTTTGGTGGCAGTAGGTTTGCGTATGGTTTTTTAGGGGAAAGATGTAGTGGGTCCTTTAATCTTTGACGGACGTTTGAATATAGGGGAAGGCGTTATTGATAAAACGCAAAGGGGAGAGCTTGCCGGAGATAAGGACCTGAAGAGCACAGCTGCAGATTTTGAATCCATTTTTATTTATTATATGCTGCAAACACTTAGGAAGACAGTCCCTAAAGATGGACTTTTTTCTCAAAAAACTTCCTCCATGGATACTTATAACATGATATTTGATCAGAAATTGGCAGAAGACATGGCATCAAAGGGAGAGGGCATAGGTCTTCAAAAGATGCTTTTATATCAACTTGATAAGTCACACTACTCGAATGACAGATAGGGGCCTGAATGTTTTCCTCCGGCCGGGAGTTTGAATACAGGCTTTTAGGCATGGATATGGAAAGCGTGTTCCAGGGAAGTCTTCTCATTCTAAAATACACTAATAATTAAAGTTTTTGTGTAAAATGACCGATATTCTTATGTAAAAGAAGGTAAGAAGGAGGTCATATACTGTGAAGATTTCCGAGATCAATAATGAGTTCATTAAGCAGTATAAGATAAATAAACAACCAGACTCGGTGCCCCAAAGTCAAATAAATGAGAATATAGTTCTTGAAGAAAAGGTTAGTATATCTTCCATATCGAGTGACATTAAGCTGGCAAAGGATGTTATTGAAGAGCTTCCCGATGTTCGAGAAGAGAGGGTACGAGAATTGAGGCAGCAAATTGAACAGGGAACTTACATCGTAGATGGAGAAAAAATCGCGGCAAAGATATTTAGTGATCTT
>QNAY01000180.1 GCA_003645605.1 Thermodesulfobacteriota bacterium | reverse complement strand
CTTTTTTGCCGTCTTCTTCGTTGCTCGTCGATCACATAACCCGTTATGCTCGCTCCTCGCGCCTTGAATACAACAAAAAATCCTGTTAATTTTTGTTCAACTTATTTATCTCCCGTTCCTAACGCATCTACAGCCTTGTATTTTTCCCAATTTCAAATTTCACTGCCAAAATACAAAATCAACAAAGTGTAAACTACTTTTGATTTGTCGTGAAGTATGCCGGCCGGCAAAACCGGCATAGGGGCAGGGGGGAGGTGCTTTCCCAGGAGTCCAATTTCTCATTACAGGGTCGTCAAAATTTGTGTGGCATGGAAGACAGAGTCCAACATAGAGGATTTTATCAAGTTCATGTGAGTTAAAGGGTCTGAGTCCCGTTCTTGATGTGCGGACCAGGGGTCTGCCTTTTATGTCGACAAAGGCATCCAGGGGGTGGTCTATGTCCAGGGAAGTAGAAGGACCGGAAAGAGAAGATGTGAACTTCCATCCATCAGGTCCAAATGAGAAATTGCCCTGACCGAGCCCTAATGCCCTTGGGTCTTGGTGGCATTCCCGGCAGGAGCGACCTTGCTTTTGCGTGGTATGAGGGTCCATCCATGAGACAGTGAGTCGTCTAAAATTATGTTTCCATTTGCCGCCTCCATCCAGGAAGGTAATGAAATCCTGTCACCCGGGTACAAGGACAACCACTTCTCCAGTCTCGGCTTGAAGCGTGCTCTTTTCAGAAAGAGCCTCCTGTCTTTCTTCGCCATGCTCAAATATTCCTAAAGGCGGGCATTCGTAGCGGATAAATGAACGAAACTCTTCCCAAAGCCCCGGGGTCTCTTTTATTGAAATCTTATCCAACTGGGTTTTGCTTCTGTCCATCCGGATATGACAGCCGTAGCACTGAGGTACCCATGTACTATGGCAGGCCTGGCAGGACAGGCGGCGGTGAGTGGGATGCATACAGGCAACTGGATTAGGAGCGTGGAGCGGATGAAGTTTTTTGTTTTGTTTGTTCTCAAGGACAAATAAGCCGTCTTTTTGCTGGATGTTGAGTTTGGGAGGACTGGAAGAATTTGGTGATTTGGTGATTTGGTGATTTGGTGATTTGGGATAGTCCGAGGAGGATTGGGAGGTAAATGTTTTAGAAGTTCCGTGGCAGTCCCGGCATGTAACCTCCAGTTGCTCTTCGAAATGTGCATGGCGTTCACCGTCTCCCATAATTTCTTTTTGGGTATGGCAGTCAATACAGGTGAGGCCTTTTTCGTGATGAATATCGTCCTTAAATATCCTGTAAAAACGCCCGTCAATTAATTCTCGTGATGAAAAGTCGCCTTCTTCATACGGAGTGCCATAACCCTCGGACTCAAATTGCCCCTGATAGGACAGCCCGACACGCCCACTTCGGTTATGACACAAGACACAGTTTTCCATGGGAATGACCTTAACTGTCTTGGGATGTCTCTCGTCTTTTGGCTTTTTTTCTTCGTCCTTAACAAAGTGACAGGCAGTACACCCACCGCCCTTGTCGGCCAGAAAACTGGGAAGACTTCCGCGTTCAACCCATAGATGGCAACTCGCACACAACTTCCTATAGTAGTCAAGGGCAAGGGAATTCATGCCGGTATCTTTCAGTATTTTTACCGAAAGGTCCTCATCGTTGTATGGGCTCTCTCCCCAGTAAAAGCGAAGGGTGCTGATAATACCACGATTTGTAGCCATAAGTGAGTTCTTGACCCAGGTGACCTCCTTTGGATGGCAGCCGGACTGACCGCAGGTTTTATCTGCAAATCGAAGTTCTCCCGGATTTAGGACCATTCCCATGTGTGCCCGTTGTTTGTCGCCGGAGAGCGGGTTTCCTTTATGGCATACAGCACATCCCAAGACTTCTCTCCCGTGGGCTTTATCCGGTTTTTCCTTGTGGCAGGAAAGGCAGAGATCCACTCGGCCGTTTAAGGTGGTTGTGACCTGCTCTACCTTGGGATTTTGGAGTTTGGCCCCTGCAAGAACTTCCAGGTTGAGCATAAAAATTACTAGAATGGTCAACTGGATTATTAGATACAGAGGAAGTCTTTTCATAACTGCAGGAAAGAGAAAGGGTAACCGTTCACGGGATTACAACGCCCGTTTTACCGCAACCTACCGAACTGTAAGCGTTTACAGGGTGCTGCAGATGCGAGGCGACGGGTACGCAGACGTACTCCCTGTACTTCAAGTACCCGACAACAAAGCAGATGCGGTGCACTGTGAACGCTTACGAAAAAGGGCAGCTATTGCTGCCCTATTATTTAAATGACTGGAGCGGGAAACGGGATTTGAACCCGCGACTTTAACCTTGGCAAGGTTACACTCTACCACTGAGTTATTCCCGCAATAAACTGCACCTGATAATAGAAATGGTTCCAGGAACTGTCAAGACTTTCTTCTCAAAAGCAAGTTATACAGTATATTATTGGAAACCTTCATTCGCATATTTACACTTCTTCCCCCAAAAGGTGCATTATCGAATCGAATGCTGGATGCCGAAATTCAAAATTTAGAATTCAAAATTGTGTCTGAACGGTTTTTTCATTCAGACACTAGTTAGGGGAACTTTATAACATGAAAAACGATACTGCTCAAGCCCTTGAGGCTCCACTCGTGTTGCGACACATGTGCTGTGTGGTTATACCCGTGAGTGACCGTTCGAAGTCCCTTGGATTTTACAGAGACAAGCTCGGCATGATGGCAAGAGCTTTGCCGGATGGAACATGGGAGGTATCAACCGGTCGGACTGCCCTGCGACTTGTGGAGCGCAATTCAAAAAAGGACAGAATAACAGTAACCTTTTGGTTGCCGATATTCGAACTCCTGCAAGCGCAAGACAGGCTCAAAGCACTGGGGCTTCAGGTGGATGGCCCGTCAAAACGGCTGGGAACAGAGCTGGCGCTCACTTGTAAAGACCCTGACAACCACAGTATTGAACTAGTGGCCAGAGGTACTCTCTCGGATCTGATGAAGCCCAGGTCCGAATTATCAGGAAAAAGAGGTCGAGGTCCCAGCGGCCAAACCTGGGAAAATTTCTATAATACCGTCCCGGTTGAGGACATGCCGTGGTATACTGATTGCCTTGATGAAGACCTGATCATAGCTTTATCAGAATATGCTCCTTTACCAGGGCGTTTGCTTGAGCTGGGATCCGGGCCTGGCACAGCTGCGGCCAGGCTGGCAGCCCTAGGATACGAAGTTATAGCTGTTGACATAGCTACCGATGCAGTTGAGCAAGCCCGTGTTCGTTTCGGCAATTTGAATCCGCATCTTATATATGAAATAGCTGACGTCTGCCAACCCTTGGTTTATTTCGGGAGTTTTGATTATGTTTTTGACCGTGGATGCTTTCACGGTATTCCTCCTGAAGAGCGTGAACAGTATGTCCACCATGTTGCAGAAGTCATTCGTCCCGGCGGCAGGCTTTTTCTAAAGGTATTCAGTCGTGAAGAGCCGGGAGACAGGGGTCCTTATCGTTTTACCAAGGAAGAAATAACAAAAATCTTCAAAGGGACCTTTTCTGTACATTGCGCCACAAAAAGCACGTTTGAAGGTGCCTTGGCCCACTCTCCAAAAGGGCTATTTTTTGTCTTGGAGAGGTAGTTTGGTTTTTTTTACAAAGAAGGTTCCTCTGAATAAATTATTCCAAGGAACCTTCTTCCAGGGTCTTGCTTATCCGGCAGCCCGCCTGACATCGATTGCTTGAGGTCCCCTGGGACTTTGCTCTATATCAAAAGTTACCTTGTCTCCCTCTTGCAGAGAACGAAATCCTTCCCCTTGGATAGCACTATAATGTACAAAGACATCACCTTCGTTATCCGTCTCAATAAAACCATAACCCTTCTTGTCATTGAACCATTTCACTCGACCTTCCATCATTACAAAATTCTCCTTTAATTTTTGCTCATACTTCTTGTCAGGCGTTACTTTGGTGACTACTCATGAAATCGCTTCGCCTTGATGAAAGATCGATTTCAAATTGGCACCCAAATACCGATCCTCACTTTTGTGCTATAATTCTAACTAGTGTCTGAACGAAAACTAACCAAAACTGTCATTTCGAGCAAAGCGAGAAATCTTATCGTACTGAAAATACAGGCATTAAAGATTTCTCCCTACGGTCGCAATGACAAAAAGAGGGGTTTTCGTTCAGACACTAACTACCTCATTAAGAGAGTCAAGGTCTCTCTTAGAAAAATTTTTTATCTCAAATTGAACCAGAAATAAAGACAAATTTTGGCACTCTTCATTTACCAGTTTACACTTGTT
>QNAY01000179.1 GCA_003645605.1 Thermodesulfobacteriota bacterium | reverse complement strand
AGAGAGTCGCTGGTTCGAATCCAGCACGGCCTACCAGAGTCCCCGTCGTCTAGTCAGGTCAAGGACACCGGCCTTTCACGCCGGCAGCACCGGTTCAAATCCGGTCGGGGACGCCATGAATAAGAACAGGGACTTAGACTAAAATCTGGGTCCCTTTTTTTACATAAAAATAATTTTTCAACCGTGTTTTCAACCTTCAATACCAATTTGAGGGTGAAAACGCCTTTTGTCCTCTTGGCTCTCTTTTGCTCAAACGCTCAAAAAATCCTTGGGAAAACGTAAGGCTGTATGCTGGGCAGAGTGCAAACCCGGATGGCTACAATTCAAGATATTGGAAATTCTCCGAAGGTGTATTAACTTCTCTTTTCATCCATTTTAATCTCTGCGGTGAAATATTACCCATATTTAATAAACTACGCAGGTCGCTAAAAGGCAAAAGACCTGTTGGACTATTACAACGTGAAGGAAAAGTATAGAAACGGAGCTGCAAATATGACCACCACCGATTTTCATCCATCATCTGACTTCATTCGCAATATCATCGCGGAGGACTTGAGTATAAACAAAAATGAAGGGCGAGTTGTGACCCGATTTCCACCGGAGCCGAACGGCTATCTCCATATCGGGCATGCCAAGTCTATTTGCCTCAATTTTGGAATTGCAGAGGAAAACAAGGGCGGTGTATACCACATGCGTTTCGACGACACAAATCCCGGCAAGGAAAACATTGAATATATCGAGTCGATCAAAGCAGATGTGAAGTGGCTTGGTTTTGACTGGGGCAAACATCTCTACTATGCATCTGACTACTTTGATCAGTTGTACGAATATGCGGTTCAGTTAATAAAAAAGGGCAAGGCCTATGTCTGCAGCCTGAGCCCGGAGGAAATCAAGGAATACCGCGGCACATTGACTGAGCCGGGCAAGGACAGCCCGTATCGTTCACGACCGGTTGAGGAGAACCTGTACTTGTTTGAGCGCATGCGGGCAGGAGAATTTGAGGACGGATCTCACATAATCCGGGCAAAAATAGACATGGCATCTCCGAATTTGAATATGCGGGACCCGGCCATCTACCGTATTAGACGGTTGCCACATCACAGGACAGGCGACAAGTGGTGCATTTATCCCATGTATGATTATGCCCACTGCCTTTCTGATTCCATCGAAGGGATCACACATTCCATCTGCACTTTGGAATTTGAAGATCATCGTCCCTTGTACGACTGGATACTTGACCAATTGGACGTCGAGTGTCATCCTCGGCAGATTGAGTTTGCCCGCCTCAATCTAAGCTACACCATCATGAGCAAGCGAAAACTCATGAAACTTGTAGAGTCCGGTGATGTCAGCGGATGGGATGATCCGCGGATGCCTACAATATCCGGTCTGCGGAGACGTGGATATACGCCGGAGTCGATCCGTGACTTTTGTGAGCGTATCGGAGTAGCAAAAAGGGCCGGAACGGTCGATGTGGCGTTGCTCGAACACTGTGTGCGCCAGGATCTGAATCAACAGGCACCGCGTGTTATGGGGGTGTTGCGTCCTCTCAGGGTGGTCATAGAAAACTACCCTGAAGATCAGGTGGAAGAGCTGGAGGCCATCAACAATCCTGAAGATCCTGGAATGGGTTCCAGGAAAGTGCCTTTTTCACGGGTGCTGTATATAGAACAGGAGGATTTTCGTGAAGATCCGCCGAAAAAGTACTTCCGTCTGGTCCCTGGCCGCGAGGTGCGGCTGAGATACGCATATTATATAACGTGCGTTAGAGTAGTGAAGGATGAACAGACCGGCGAAATAGTGGAGTTGCGCTGCACCTATGATCCCGAGACTCGAGGCGGTGGATCTCCGGATGGACGCAAGGTCAAGGCAACACTGCATTGGGTCTCGGCTGCCCACTCACTCCGGGCTGAAGTGCGCTTGTACGATCATCTCTTCCTGAAAGCAAACCCCGATGAAGTAAAGGATGAAGGTGATTTCATGGCCAATTTGAATCCAAACTCTCTGGAAACCTTGACGTCGTGCCGCGTGGAACCGAGTTTGGCAAACGCAGCACCGGGCAGTCGCTGCCAGTTCGAGAGACAAGGCTATTTCTGCGTAGATATTGAAGACTCTTCTGATAAAACCCTGGTGTTCAATCGCACGGTGACGTTGCGTGATACTTGGGCTAAGATCGAAAAAGCCCTGAAAAATAAACCGCGATAGCCCCAAACTTAAATTAAGCTATTAGCCTTGTATGTTTCTTTTACCACTACGAGGTATTTTCACGGTAAATTGAACCGCGAAGACGCTAAAGACGCTAAGAAATACTTTTTATCCCAGCCGGTGGTCCGGCTGGATAAGTATCTTCTTTGCGTTCTTGGCGCCTTAGCGGTTAGCTATTAGTTTAATGATTACAACAAACAACCAAGTTAAGGATACCGCAATATGCAATCTCAAAACTACGATAAGACCAAAGACGGCGTGCGTGTACGATTTGCCCCAAGCCCCACAGGGTATCTCCATATCGGCGGGGCCCGCACTGCTATATATAACTGGCTCTTTGCAAAAAAGCACAAAGGCGTTTTCATATTGAGAATAGAGAACACAGACCTCGAACGTTCCATAGCCGATTCCATTCAGGGGATCATTGACGGGCTCAATTGGCTGGGGATCAATTGGGACGAGGGTCCGTATTTCCAGACGCAATACATTGAGGAGCATAAGAGAGCTGCCAGGCGGCTGGTCGAGTCAGGTCATGCCTACAAATGTTTCTGCACCAAGGAAGAGCTCGACGTAAAGAGGAAGGCCGCTTTGGCAGCCAAACAGTCTGTTCAGTACGACAGGACCTGCAGGAGACTCACATCAGAGGCCATAGCTGCCAAAGAGGCCCAGGGGCTTCCGTATGTCATTCGCTTCAAGGTTCCTGAACAACAAGGATCGGTATGTGTCAATGATGCGGTCTATGGGCTGATTGAAAAGCAGTACCAGGATATTGAAGACTTTGTCATATTGCGGTCGGACGGCTCTCCGCTCTATCTTCTTTCAAACGCCGTGGACGACATCCGGGATGGAATCACTCATGTGATCCGTGGACAGGACGGCCTAGCCAACACTCCCAGGCAAATCCTTATCTATGAGGCCCTTGGGGCAAGATGCCCGGTATTTGCCCATATGCCTCTTACCCTGGACCTTAAGAAACGCAAGATATCCAAGCGGACCCACGGTGAACTTGTATCTGTGCAATTTTACAGGGATCATGGTTTCCTGCCCTGGGGCCTTGTGAACTACCTTGTGCTTCTCGGCTGGCACACCTCTGATGACCGGGAGATATTCAGCAGGGAGGAACTGATAGACGCCTTCTCACTTGAGGGCATAGGCCGGGCGAATTCCATATTCAATTACACGCCGGGAGATCCGAAGTTTTTCACAGACCCCAAAGCCCTTTCAATAAATTCCCATTTTCTTAGGACATTGCCCATAGAAGAGATCGCCGGGCCTGTGAAAGAGGATTTCGTCACGGAAGGCATCTGGGACCCGGCATATGATGGGGATAAAAGGCAGTGGTTCCTTTCTACCATGGATCTTATCCGAAGCCGTTTTCATACCTTCAAGGACTTTGCGGGCCTGGGAAGGGCATACTTTTCAGAGGAATTCCCTGTTGACCCCAAGGCCCTTAAGAAAAGAGTGCTTAAACATCCCGACCTAAAAAACTGGCTGCCGCAGCTTGCAGACCGCATGGAGCAGCTCGAGTCCTGGACTCTCGAAACGACTGAAGAAGTTGTGAGGGATTTTATACAAGGACTTGGAGTAAAGCCGGGTATTGTTATCAATGCCGTTCGCACTGTGGTCACAGGCCAACTGGCGGGTCCGGGCATCTTTGATGTGCTGACGGCCATTGGAAAGGACCGGGTGGTCAAGAGACTCTGCGGCGTGCGTGAACTGTTCAGATGATCTATTCCTCCTTTTCCTCCTGGAAAATTCATACTATATACTATCAATCATAATAACGATGATGTCAAGTAAAAATTTAACGTATGAAATAAAAAACAGACAAGAGTTACAAAAAAATGAGATTAGGCCCTATAATGTGGCTTCATCAGATTTGTTTTTGATGGCATAATTAGAGTAGGAGGCTTCATAAATAATATCACAATCATATTACCTGAATTTCCTATATTAGTGCCTGAACGAAAACCCCTCTTTTTGTCATTTCGACCGTAGGGAGAAATCTTTAATGCCTGTATTTTCAGTACGATAAGATTTCTCGCTTTGCTCGAAATGACAGTTTTGGTTAGTTT
>QNAY01000178.1 GCA_003645605.1 Thermodesulfobacteriota bacterium | reverse complement strand
CTTCGTTACCTCCATGCGACAGGCCGCAGCTACATGACTAATCAGAAATTATCATGGCAAACTCCTTTCAGTTTGCTAGAATGACCAGGCTTATCCTGGCGCACCGAAAACACGAAAGGACGAAAACACGAAAGGGAAGTCTTCGGACAACTAATGAACGGCTAAAAGATGAACATCGAACATCGAACGTTGAATGGGAAAAATAAAGGTAAGCGTTCACAGATTCAGGGTTCAACGTTCAGGGTTAGGGAAAAGACTGAAATTGGACCTCCGAAATCATCGTAAAGAATGCGGGTTTTGCCACATCATTGCCGAGTGCCATGTTCCTGATTTGTGGGAACGTGGAAGCGGTCGGTTTTCCCCTACAAAGCGTTCACAAAATGGCATATGGTGATGATAATACAACCTTTGAACCCGTGAACGGTTACAAATAAAGAAACAGACTTATGATCTGGAAGAAAGGATGGTAATTATTGCAGGAGGCGGGATATCAGTATACTTCAGGCTTCAGGCTTTAACCTAAATGGCTAACATACAGAAATAGCCGTTGAGTGTTCGGTATTGGGTGTTTGGCCATGATCATCGTTTCGGCCACTCAAGCCTTTTTTATTTCCATGAGTTTCAAAAAAAAGCCAAAAAAAATCAAATACTTCGATACTATAGTAACTTTTCTATGACACCTACTGGCCGAAACGATGATCATAGCCGGGTGTTTGTTTTTTATTCGATGTTGGACGTTCGTCTTTTTTTTGTGTCTTTTTTTGTGTTTTCGTGATGGGTTTTGAATAGTTTCTTAACCACACAGGCCTGATCTTGATCTGAAAACATATAGTTTATCAAAAGGCAGGGTATGCTTCGCCACTGCCTTTTTGATTTTGGCTTGATCCGGAATTCTGATATAATTTATTGGATTGTGCAACGAACTAACAACTACCAAGTCAGAGGTCACCCCGGTTGAATTTCCCTGAGGGAACCCTATTCCTCCGGGGCAATATAATGACCGATTCCTTCAAAAATCTTGCTATGGCAAACCCGAAAGCCACTGGTATGCAGGAGCTACCAATATATACCGATCTCCATTTGGAATCATACGGTAATATTCGCTATTCTCGACAAGTTGAACAGCAGGTTTTTTTAAAACAGACTGAAACTTATTAAGTGCAGGGGACGGTTTTGTGTCTGAAAGTTTAGCCTCAATTAAAACAAGCGGTTCACCCTCGTTTGCGATGAGAAAGTCCACTTCCTGCTGTTCCTTATTCTTAATAAAATGCAAGGAAAATGTACCGTGTCCAATATCATTCCATGCCGTAACCGCCCGATACAGTTCCACTGCCACCATATTTTCAAACCGGGCCGCAGGTTCCTTTATCCTGGGAACGTCCCAGAGATACACCTTACGCTCTTTTTGAATTGCCCGCGCAATTCTCCGGGTCCATGGAGCAATGCTGAAAGTAAGGAAAAATCTTTCAAAAATCGACAACCAGTTCCGAACAGAATTATATGCTACTTTCAGGTCTCGAGCTAACGAAGGAACTGAGACAGAACTTCCTACCTTAGACGGCAACAAAAGATAAAGCGTTTCCATGTCCATGACGGATTTTACCCCTGTCAGATCCCGAATATCCTCACGTATTAGCTGTTTTGAATAGATACTCGACCATCGGCGGTAGGTCGTCTTCCGCCCTGCCAGGTATGGCTCCGGGAATCCACTTAATTCAGACAGCCCCGCCCATATTTCTTTCAGTTCTTCGGTATGTTCCGTTGTTGTTTGTAACGGATCATTGAGAAAATGGCCAATCTCTCTATTTTTCCCACCTAACTCTGAAATCGTAAATGGCCACAGGTGAAATAGAAAATAACGCCCGGCCAGTGAATCCCCTCCTTGCTGATAGATATCCAGCCTCCCACTTCCTGAGATAAGAAACCGGTATTTATCATGATGTTGGTCATATATACCTTTAAGGTAATTTTTCCAGTCTCTGTATTTGTGGATCTCATCAAGAACAATCAATGGAATTGATGAATCTTTTCGGTCTAATGCTTCAAAGAAAGAGGGATTTTGCATGAAATTTGTTCTGTGTTCAGCAATATCCCAATTGAAATAGAGATGATTCGTAAAGGAGACGGAAATGATTTCGGTAAGAGTGGTCTTTCCTGCCTGACGTGGCCCCACAAGGAATATCATGTCCTTGTCAATGGCGAGATCATACCAGATCTTAATATATGAGGTTCTCTTTTTCATAATGACCATTATTCATAATATTGAAAAATAGTCAAGACAATTTTGCAACAAACTGAAATATAGTCGGGGCCTCTCTGGTGGCAACGCACAATGCTGTTGCAAAAGCAAAGTGGGGAGCTATATAACATTCGTGCCAATTTTGGGGTTTACCTCGTTTAACCGTTTTTGTTCTTTGTTTAGTAAGCATTATGGTAAGCGTTCACAGGGCACCGCATTTGCTTTGTTGTCGGGCACTTGAAGTACAGGGAGTACGTCTGCGTACCCGTACGCCTCGCATCTGCAGCACCCTGTAAACGCTTACAGTTCGGTGGGTTGCGGTAAAACGGGCGTTGTAATTCCGGGAACGGTTACTGAGATTTTAACCTTCAGCCTTCCCTGTGATTTCAGGCTTTTTGGCTTGTTCTAATGCTATCTCTCTCACTGATGTAAACGCTTTTGCCTGGGATGCTCCTGCTATGGCCTTTTCAGCTATCTGGTGGACCTGCTTCATAGCTGAACTTGCGTCATCTTTAAGTTCTGTAACCTTCTTTTCTTGAGAGGCGATGGTATCCTCCAGGAACTCAATTTTCTGCTGATAAACCTTGCGTTCCCACTCCCTTTCTGTAGCAGCCATCTGCTTTTTCTGTTCCATTTCGCGGGTAACTGCTGCGATTGCTTCTTTTTTTTCTTTTTCGACTTCGTTTTGAAGCATACCTGGGAACTTTTCGACCTGTTCTCTCAGATCCTTTAGTTCGGATTCCTGTGCTACAAGCGCTACCTCCCTTTCTGCAAACTCCTTTTCCGTGCTTTCTTTCAATTCCTGAAGCTCTTTTTCAAGAGATGCCCTATTCTCCTTATATTTATCCTCTTCTAATTTTCTGGTACGATCCCGTTCATAGATATACTCGGCCTGTTCACGTTCCCACTTCTGCTTTGTGAGCGACTCCTCCTCTTCTAGTTCGCGAAGAAAATGCTTTTTCTTATCTTCCCATTCAGCCCTTTTCCCCTCTATCTCCTTTTGAAGATTGACCTGCAGCTCAGAGTATTTCCTTTCAAGAACCGCAAATTTTTCCTCATAATCCGACTCCAGCTTTGTTATGCTTAAAGCAAATTCTGTTTCAGCTACGGTTCTTCTCTCTTCATAGGCCTCAACCAGCTTATCCAAGGCATCAGATGCCTCTTCTATGTCATAGAGTTCTTTAAGCCTCTTCTCTTGAAGTGCTACTGCGCTCTTCAGCTCCTCAAGACGTTCGGCCTGAGCGGACAGCCTGTCTGTTAGATCGCTCAGGGTCTTTCCTAACAACCCTTTGAGATTGGTGACGTTTTCAATTACTCCGTGTACTGTTGCCTCTTTTGCGGCCTCCAATGCTACCGCCTCTTTGTATTTTTCTGCTTCAGAGCGCCATTTCTCAGACTCTTTGGCCTCGTTCACCTTTTTTTTGTAAGCTTCGAGAAGACCGGAGTATTCTTCGATTATCTCTTTTTTGGTCATCTGGGATGAAATCTTGAATTGTTCCGCCATTTCCTACTCCCTGAAATCTATTATTCGCACCGTTTGCGGCTTACCTTAATATTAACATACCAGTCCTTTCAACTTTAAAAAAGTCCCTTATACTTTTTTCGTAAGCGTTCACGGGTTCAGAGGTTCAGGGTTCACCGAAAATCTGAGCAATTGTTTCGTGAGTTTTGAACGGATCGTCGAGCGTAACCCTGAACAAGGAAATATACATGGGGTTGAGAGGCTTTATAACAATTCACTGTAGCGACCTGATTTTCTGTGTAGATTTCGGTTCACTAGATTTGGTGATAAGGAATGGGAGATAAATAAGTTGAACAAAAATGAATAGGGTTTTTTGTTGTATTCAAGGCGCGAGGAGCGAGCATAACGGGTTATGTGACCGACGAGCAACGAGGAAGACGGCAAAAAAACATTAATTTGTTGTAACCGTTCACGCTAATGTGTCATGATTCGCGCTGCCATGTCATTTCGACCAAAGGGAGAAATCTTTACCATCCAGAACTCAGATCTTTCCAGTTTGGGTTCATCCGGTTCACTAATT